>DATEOX010000305.1:0-11760 GCA_035273585.1 Thermoanaerobaculia bacterium | reverse complement strand
TAGGTGCCGTGGTCGATGTCGAGCATCATCCCCTGCGCCCCCTCGAACATCACCCGCTTGCCGGCGCGGATCTGCTCGTTGATCAGCACCGTGCCGTTCGTGATCCGCTCGGCCAGCACCTCGCCGTGTTTCAGGTAGGCGTCGTAGAGCTGCGCGGGATCGAACGTCTCCTTGCCATAGACGATCTCCAGGACGGGATTCTTCTCCGCGCAGGCGAACTCGATCTTCTCCCGCAGCACCTGGGGGTCGAGGAGGTCGGCGATGCGGATGCCGTAGCGCGCGACCTTCGACTCGTACGCCGGGCCGATGCCGCGCCCGGTCGTGCCGATGCGGGCCACGCCGGCGGCCTCCTCGCGAGCCAGATCGAGGGCCCGGTGGTAGGGGAGGATGACGTGCGCTGCGTCGCTGATCTTCAGGTTCTCGTCGATGACGATGCCCGCCGCGCGCAGCCGCTCGATCTCATCCAGCAGCGCCTCGGGATCGATGACCATCCCGTTGCCAAGTAGGCAGAGTTTGTCGCGGTGGATGATGCCCGAGGGGATGAGGCGGAGGGCGAAGTGCTGGTCGGCGAACTTCACCGTGTGGCCGGCGTTGTGGCCCCCCTGGTAGCGGGCCACCACGTCGAACGCCTCGCAGAGGAGGTCGACGAGTTTCCCCTTGCCTTCGTCGCCCCACTGGGCGCCGATCACCGCGACATTCTTCCGTCCGTTCATGAAACGCGCGGAGACTAGCACAAGATCGCGCGCTGTCATCCTGAGCCCCGCAGAGGGCGAAGGATCCGCACCGATCTTGCACCGCGCCTGTAGCTGCGGATCCTTCGCCGTCTTCGCGGCTCAGGATGACACTGTCACCCGCGGCGGCTATAGTCGCGTAGAACGAGGAGCACCCCATGAACCTGCACAAGACCGTCGAAGCCCCCACGCCTGCCGCCGTCTACGCGCCGACGCCCGTGCCGGCCGCGGAGTTCGTCCGCGGGATCGAGGAGCTCTCCCGCGGGCTCATCACCAAACAGAAGATCTACGACTACCTCGTCACGTACGAGATCCGTCCTGACGAGCTGGAGCGCTACAAGCAGTGGGTGCCCGACCGGCACACGCGCAACAAGATCTTCCGCAACGACATGATCGAGGTGATGCTCATCTGCTGGCCGATCGGAGCCATCACGCCGCTGCACACCCACAACGGCCAGCTCGGCTGGATGACCATGCTGGAGGGGAAGCTCGTCGTCGAGAACTACAAGAAGATCCGCTGCAACACGCCGGAGAACGAGCAGGTGGTGGGCATCGACTGCATCGCCGGCGCGACCGAGCTCGAGATGCAGCACATCAACGACGAGCTCGCGGTTCCGGGCGGCCCGCTGAACACCGTCGACAAGACGCAGACCATCCATCGCATCAAGAACCTCCCGGAGTGGAACGAGCGCGCCGTGTCGATGCACGTCTACTCGCGGCCCATCGACTCCTGCGTCGTCTTCGATGTGGAGGCCCAGCGATGTTTTCGCCGTGACCTGAAGTACGACAACGAGTGAGCGACACCGACTTCGAACCCCTGCTCCAGTCCGCCGCGCGCAAGCGCAAATACTCCCCCTCCCTCCGCCCGCTCCTCCGCGATGTCCACCAGCGCCTCGTCGACCGCCCTCCCGACCTCCCCGCGCTGAAGCAGGCCCTCGAGTCGCTGCTGACCTACCTCGCCACGCCGGAAGGGCGCACCGACGCGAACTGCTGCACGACCGACTACTTCTTCTCGCAGTTGCAGCCCGACTCGCTGCACCTTCCGGACGACTTCCGCGAGGTGCTCGACCACCTCGGCGGCGCGCTGCACGACACCGTCTACGCGCCGCACATCGCCCGCAACTTCGATAGCCTGCCGGAGCAGTTGCTGGAGCGCGTCCGGCGCATCGTCATCTGATACCCTTCGCCGCCATGACGCTCCTCAGCACCCTCTCCACCGAGCTCGACCAGATGGCCCAGACCGGCACGCTCAAGCGCGAGCTGGCCATGAAGTCGGCGCAGGGCCCGGTCGTGGAAGTGGAGGGCAAGGGCGAGGTCATCATGCTCACCTCGAACAACTACCTCGGCCTGGCCGACCATCCGGCCATCGTCCACGCGGCGGAGAAGGCGGAGCGGGACTACGGCTACGGCCTCGCCTCGGTGCGCTTCATCTGCGGCACGCAGACCATCCACCGCGACCTGGAGGCGAAGATCGCCGAGTTCTTCGGCACCGAGGACACCATCCTGTACGGGTCGTGCTGGAACGCGAACGAAGGGCTGTTCCAGACCGTCGCGCTGGAGCAGGACGCAATCATCTCCGATGAGCTCAACCACGCGTCGATCATCGACGGGATCCGCCTGGCGAAGGCGCGCAAGGAGCGCTACCGCAACCGTGACCTCGACGACCTGAAAAGCAAGCTGGAGGCGACGAGCGACGCGCGCAACCGGCTGATCATGACCGACGGCGTCTTCTCGATGGAGGGCTCGCTCGCGCCGCTGCCGGAGATGGTCGCGCTGGCGAAAGAGCATGATGCCTTCCTCGTCGTCGACGACTCCCACGGCACCGGCGTTCTCGGCCCGACCGGCCGCGGCACGCCCGAGGAGCTCGGCGTCTTCGGCCGCATCGACGCCTACACGTCGACGCTCGGCAAGGCCTTGGGCGGCTCGCATGGCGGCTTCACCACCGGGCCGAAGGTGCTCGTCGACTACCTGCGCCAGAAGTCGCGGCCGTATCTCTTCTCGAACACCCTGCCGCCCGCGGTCGTGATGGGCTCCATCGCCGCGCTCGATCTCGTCCAGAAGGACGACAGCTTCGTCCGCCGCCTGCGCGAGAACACCGCCTACTTCCGCCAGCAGCTCACGGCGAAAGGCGTCACCGTGCGGGAAGGCATCCACCCCATCGTGCCGATCATCATCGGCGACACGGCCAAGGCCATCGCCATGTCGAAGGAGCTGCTCGACCGCGGCATCTATCTCTCCGGCTTCGGCTTCCCAGTCGTGCCGCAGGGCGCCGCGCGTCTGCGCTGCCAGATCAGCGCCGCGCATACGCGGGAGCACCTCGACGCCGCCATCAAGGCGATTGTGGAGGTGGCGTCGCAGTTCGGGGTTCTGGCGGCGTAGCCAGATCGCCGCTCGCCATCAGCCGCTCCATGTGCGCCACGTAGTTCACCGGCGCGTGATCGGCGATGAACTGCGGCGCCTGGATGAGCAGCCGGTGGTCGTCATACGTCGGGTCCTTGCGCAGGCGGTCGGTCTCGACCACCGCCAGCGATGGATTGATGAGCATCGAACCGGCGGAGGAGACGTAGTGCTGCTCGCCGGCGTGGCGGAAGATGGGGGGCGGGGGCAGCGTCGGGACGACGTCGCGATTGTTGACGACGCGGTAGAACTGCTTCGTCTCGAAGATGCCGGCAAAGTGCGCGTCGCCGACGCGCGGGCCGCCGTAGGTGTACGTCGCGCGGGGAGCCTTGCGCGCCGCGGCGACCGTGGCCAGCGCGGCGCCGAGGCTGTGGCCGGTGTAGAAGAGCGGGACGGTCATCGTCGTCAGCAGGCCTTCGATCTCATCCCAGACCACGCTCAGGCCGCGGCGGAAGCCGTTGTGCACGAGGCCGGCGCCTTCCCACGGCACGGGCACCGAGTTGATGTTCGTCAGCCAGTCCTTGAACTCCTCCGAGCCGCGGAAGGCGAGGACGGCCATCGGCGGATGGATCGAGCCGGGGGCGGCCTCGATGATGCTCCCCTGCGTGCCGTCGACGTCGAACGCCTCACGCTCGATGAAGCCGACCTCGGCCAGGATCTGGCGGCGGTCCTTGCGCAGCTTGCGCGTCGCGCCGTGGCGGTAGATCAGACGGCTGATCTCGCTCAGCCACCACGCATTGATCGCGCTATACCTCGTCGCGGCGACGTCGAACGGAACGCCGCGATGCTTCTCGAAATACGAGGTGCCGTCGCCCGGCACGGTGACGCCTTGCCACGAGTTGTCGAATTCCATGGAGGACCCCTTTTGTTGATGGGAGAGACGCGGACCGGCGATTTCCCAGGCTCAGCTTAAAATGACCTCCGTTCAGCAATCGTCAAAGAAACCGAAATGAATCGCATCGGGACCATCGACGCCGAGCCGTCGCGCGGCTTCGTCTCGCTCCGGGACGGGATCGAGTCGTTCCTCCGCTTCGCCCGAGGCAGGCTCTGGCGTGAGGCCTCGCCGCGCGAGCGCCTGCACGCCGTCTCCGTCTCCGTCCGCCGCCCGTCGCTCGACGCCATGCGCGAGAGCGAGCGCCGCTACCGCGACCAGGACTCCAAGCGCCTCTATTACCTGTCGATGGAGTTCCTGATGGGGCGCACGCTGGGCAACAACCTGACGAACCTCGGCCTCTACGACACCGCGCGCACGGTCGTCTCCGACCTCGGCGCCGACCTCGAGGAGCTCCAGGCGCTCGAGCCGGACGCGGCCCTCGGCAATGGCGGCCTCGGCCGTCTGGCGGCCTGCTTCCTCGACTCGCTGGCCACCCTCGACTATCCCGGCTTCGGCTACGGCATCAACTACGAGTTCGGCCTCTTCCGGCAGTCGTTCCTCGATGGGCGGCAGATCGAGCGTCCCGACCACTGGCTGGAGGGCGGCTCGCCGTGGCTCACGGAACGCGCCGACGAGACGGTGCGCGTGCCGGTCTACGGAACGCTCTCGCACAGATATGACAGGAGCGGCGCATACGTGCCGGAGTGGGTGGAGTGGAAGGAGCTGATCGGCGTCCCGCACGACATGCCCATCGTCGGCTACGGCGGCCGGACCGTGAACGTGCTGCGGCTCTTCACCGCGCGCTCCTCCGACGAGTTCGACATCGGCATCTTCAACTCCGGCGACTACATCCGCGCCGTGCAGCAGAAGATCAGCACCGAGGCGATCTCCAAGATCCTGTACCCGTCGGACGCGGTGGCGTCGGGTCGCGAGCTGCGGCTGCTGCAGGAGTACTTCCTCGTGGCCTGCTCGGTGCGGGACATCGTCCGCCGCTACAAGGAGACGCACGAGTCGCTCGACGACTTCGCGAAGAAGACCGCCATTCAGATGAACGACACGCATCCGGCCCTGACCGTCGCGGAGCTGATGCGCGTCCTGGTGGATGAGGAGGAGATGGCCTGGGAGGCGGCGTGGGGCATCACCGTCGACACCCTCGGCTACACGAATCACACCCTGCTGCCGGAGGCGCTGGAGCGCTGGCCGATCGACCTGCTCGAGCGCGTGGTGCCCCGGCACCTGCAGATCATCGGCGAGATCAACCGGCGCCTGTTGGCCGAGGCCGAGCGGCGCTTTCCCGGCGAGCCGCAACTGCTGCAGCGGGTTTCGATCATCGGCGCCGGCGACGTGCGGATGGCGAACCTGGCCATGGCCGGCAGCCACTCGGTGAACGGCGTCGCGGCGTTGCACTCGGAGCTGGTGAAGACGACGCTCGCGCCGGAGTACCACCGCCTCTTCCCGGAGCGCTTCAACAACAAGACGAACGGCGTGACGCCGCGCCGCTGGCTGCTGCATGCGAACCGCCCCCTCGCGGCGCTGATCACGAAGTCGATCGGCGACGACTGGGTGCGCGACCTCGATGCGCTGCGCCGCCTGGAGCTGCTCGCCGACGACGCGGCGCTCCTCGAGCGGCTGGCGGGCGTCAAGCGCCGGAACAAAGTGGCGCTGGCGGTGCTGGCGAAGGAGCTGACCGGCATCACCGTCGATCCGCTCACGCTCTTCGACGTGCAGGTCAAGCGCATCCACGAGTACAAGCGGCAACTCCTCAACGCGCTGCACATCGTGCATCGCTACTGGGAGATCGTCGAGGACGGCAAGACGCCGCTGCAGCCGCGGACGTTCTTCTTCGCCGGCAAGGCCGCGCCGGGCTACTTCATGGCCAAGCTGATCATCAAGCTGATTCACTCCATCGCCGAGGTGGTGAATGCCGAGCCGAAGACGCGCGACCTGCTCCGCGTGGTGTTCCTCCCCGACTACCGCGTCACGCTGGCCGAGGCGATCATGCCCGCGGCGGAGCTGAGCGAGCAGATCTCGACCGCCGGCACGGAGGCGTCGGGCACGGGGAACATGAAGCTGGCCCTCAACGGCGCGCTGACCATCGGCACGCTCGACGGGGCGAACATCGAGATCCGCGATGAGGTGGGGAAGGAGAACATCTTCATCTTCGGTCTCCGCACGCAGGAGGTCCGCGCGCTGCTCGAGGGCGGCTACTCGCCGGAGCTGTACCTCGGGCAGCACAAGCACCTGCGCCGGATCATCGACTCGCTCGCGTCGGGGCACTTCTCCCGCGGCGACCGCGACATCTTCAAGCCGATCATCGCCAAGCTCCTCTCCGCGCGCGACGAGTACGTCCATCTGGCCGACCTCCAGCCGTACATCGAGAAGCAGGCCGAGGTGGACGTGGCGTACGCCGACCGCCAGCAGTGGCTGCGCAAGTCGCTGCTGAACATCGCCCGAATGGGGAAGTTCTCCGCCGACCGGACCATCCGCGAATACGCGAACGACATCTGGAGGATCCGGCCCGCGGTGATCGGGAACTTCGCCCACGCCGCGCTGCTCGAGGAGTGAACGCGCCGCGCGCCGTTCAGTCGGGAAATATCTCGACGCACCGTGCCAATGGCTGCCTTGATATGGCTGGCTCGAATTCGCTCAGATGAGGCTGGATCTGTTCGGGAATGGACTCGTCAATGAGCAACCGCAACGGCAGGTACCGCCTCTCGTGCGATCTCGAGTGTTGCGACAGCCTGCTCGCGTGAGACCGTCGGAAACGACTCGAGAAACTCCTCCAACGAGTCTCCGGCCTCGAGATAGTCGAACAAGCTCTGTACCGGCACACGCGTGCCGACGAAGACCGGGGTCCCGCCCATGATCTCCGGATCTGAGTGAACGACGTCGCGTGGGTCCGTCATGGTGGCAATCTTACCTCTCACGGCGCCGCCAGCCCGTTCACGACCGCCTCGAACGCCCTTCGGATCACCGCGTCGTCGAACGGATTCTCCTGGCCAGTCCGCTCGGCGATCATCCGATCGCGGATCATCCCCTCGGCCGCGCCGAGCAGGGCCGAGGCGAGCACCTTCTCGCTGATGTCGGAGCGGAACGAGCCGTCCTGCTGCGCGCGCTTGACCAGGGAGCAGATCAGGTCGAAGAACTGGAGGAAGCCTTTGGAGAGCACCACCTCGTTGCCGCGGATGCGCCGACCTTCGAAGAGAAAGAGGAAGGCGACGTCGTGGTCGCGGCCGAAGGCGTCGATGAAGAGGCCGAGGACGTTGAGGATGGCGCCGCGGCCGTGCGTCGCTTCGGCCACGCCTTGTCCGATGGCGTCCGTGAGGCCGCCCCACGACTCGTTGAAGATCGCCTCGAGCAGGCCGGCCTTGCCGCCGAAATAGCGAATGAGCTGTGACTCGGAGCTGCCCGACTCGCGGGCGATGGTCGCCGTCGACGTCTGCTCATAGCCGAGGCGACCGAAGAGCGACTTGCCCGCGGCGAGGAGACGCGCGCGGGAAGTCTGAGTGCTGTCGCCATCGAAGGGCATGAAGGCGTCAGCGTACGGTAGTGGTAGCGGTACTGTCAAAGCGAGCAGGGCTCGCAGATCGTCGGGCGCTGTTACACTGCCGCGGGTTGCAGGCACGACAATTATTCGGAATAGCGATGCGCGTCATCCCGCGCCGCTACCGCTTTGCCATTGCAAGAGTTGCGGCCGAGACGCTCCGCCCGCTGGTCCGCCGCAGCGGGCGGTTCCGGGAGCAGCTCCGCTTCCGGATGGATACCGACCGGGAGGTGGCTCTCCATCACGCGCTGACGGCGATGACCATCAGCGGCACGCCGTTCGATCCGCCCCTGACGGTGGTCAATGTCGACCAGTTGAACGAGGAGCTGATGGCCGGCCGCGGCGTCTTCTTCGCCGGTACGCACATGGTCCTCATGCCGCTCGTGTTCCGCCATCTGCACGACCGCGGCATCATCCCGTTCGTCGTCACCGCCTCTCCCGCGGCCATCCTCGGCACGCGCGCCGAAACGCACGCCGTGGCGCCGTCGCCGGAGTCGCTGATGCAGGTGCGTGGTCTGCTGCGCGATGGAGCCGTCCTCACCGCCATGCTCGACAGGGCGGAAGAGACGGACGATCGGCGCACGATCGAGGTCGAGACGAGCGCCGGCAAGCTGCGCATCCGCGACACGCTGCTCCGCCTCGCGATGCGCTGCAACGCCGCCATCTTCTTCATCTCCGCGCACATCGAGCCGCGGGGCGGCATCTCCATCGTGCTGCAGAAGGCGGATGCCGACCCGGTGGCGGAGTTCATGGCGTTCGTGCGGCGACACGCGCGCGGGTAGCCGGCACGGCCGGCTGCGCTGGTTGGCCAAGCCTCGGCGGCCCTCGTCGCTCGAAGCATCCTCCGCGGGTAGAATGTCCGCCACTTGGCCCGTCGATTCCGAGATCTGTCGATCCGCAGCAAGTTGATGACCGGCTTCATGTTGACGAGCGTCGTGGCGCTCCTCATCACGATGGCCGCGCTGGCCGTGTACGATCACGGCGCCGTCCGGGACGAGATCCGCAACGACGTGAGCATGATTGCCGGCATCATCGGCGAGAACGCCTCCTCCTCCCTCGTCTTCAACGACGCGCAGTCGGCGCAGCAAACCCTCGCCGCTTTGAAGGCGCAGCCGAACATCGTCACCGGCGCGCTGTACGACCGCAACGGGAAGCTCTTCGCCTCGTACGGCGAGCGGCCGCCGGCGGCGCCGCCGAGAGACGGCGCGGAGGTCACGACCGGCGCCATCGGCGTGGCCCGTCCGGTGAACTTCAGCAACGCGCGCGTCGGCACGGTCTACGTCCGCTCCGACCTCTCCGCGATGGCCGAGCGCCGCGCAAAGTACCTGCAGATCGCGGCGCTGGTCATGGCCGGCGCGGCGTTCATCGCCTTGCTGCTCTCGGCGCTCTTCCAGCGCGCGATTTCCAGACCGATCAGGCGCCTGCTCGACGTCGAGAAGCACGTGTCGCGGACGAAGGACTACACGCTGCGCGCGGAGAAGCATGCGGACGACGAGGTGGGGAAGCTGATCGACGGCTTCAACGAGATGCTGTCCGAGATCCGCGCCCGCGACGCGGAGATCTTCGAGCGCCACCGGCAGGAGATGGCCCTGGCGCGCTCCATCCAGACCTCCGTCCTGCCCCGCACCTTCGAGCTGCCGGGCTACGACGTCTCGGCCATCATGATGCCGGCCGAAGAAGTCGGCGGCGACTTCTACGAGTTCCGCCCCTGCGACGGCGGTGCGTGGCTCGGCGTGGGTGACGTCACCGGCCACGGCGTCACCTCGGGCCTCATCATGATGATGGCCCAGTCGATGTTCACCATGCTCGTGGAGCAGAACGGCCACGGATCGCCGGCGCGCTTCCTGGCCCTGCTCAACCGGGCCATGTACTACAACCTGCGCGAGCGGCTGGAGCAGGACAAGTTCATGACCATGGTCGTGGCCCGGATGGATCGCGACGGCCGCCTGACCTACGCCGGCGCGCACACCGACCTGCTCGTCTGGCGGGCGAAGACGCAGAGCGTCGAGCGGTTGCCGACCGACGGGCTGT
The DNA here is from genome assembly GCA_035273585.1 of Thermoanaerobaculia bacterium. Taxonomy (GTDB): domain Bacteria; phylum Acidobacteriota; class Thermoanaerobaculia; order Gp7-AA8; family Gp7-AA8; genus JAFAVZ01. The sequence goes on along the minus strand of DATEOX010000305.1, from coordinate 2,183 downwards.
GGCTGGGCGTTGCGGAGGAGATCGAAGGGGCGACGCGCGACCGCGTGATCGCCCTTGAGCGCGGCGACGTCGTCCTGCTCCACACCGACGGCGTCACCGAGGCGCGCAACCGCGAGGGGGAGTGCTTCGACCTGGCCCGTCTCACCGAACGGCTCGCCGCGCTGCACGAGCGCGACGCGTCCGAGATCGTCACCACCATTGCCAACGCGGCCTGGAGCTGGGCCGGTAATGAGCCTGCCGATGACGTCAGTGTCATGGTCGTCAAGAGGAGATGAGATGAATCGTCCGCCGTTGTCGTCGGATTACGTCGAGATGCGATTCGGGCCCCGCTGGACGTACATCAGCTCCGTCCGCCGCTTCGTGGCCAGCTTCTTCATGATCGGCCTGGCCGACAAGGAGCGCGCGGAGCAGATCTCGATGGCCGCCTCCGAGCTGCTGGAGAACGCGGTGAAGTACGCCTCCGAGGAGGAGGGTTACCTGAAGATCTCCATCGCCAAGGCGGCGAACGAGGTCGACGTCTGCGTGAAGAACGAGGCCGAGGCGCACCACATCAACACTCTTCGCCGGGAGTTCGCCCTCATCCACGCCGGCGAGCCGGAGAAGGTCTACCTGAAGAAGATGGAGGACGCCGCGATGACGGAAGGACAAAGCCGCCTCGGTCTGGTCCGCATCCTGTACGAGGGGGGCGCGCGCCTGCGGCTGGACATCAACGAGTCCGAGGTCTCCATCCACGCCATCTTCCCGCTGGAGCAGCCATGAATGACGAATCGCTCGCCCCACTCCACGCCGACGGCCTCACCGTGACGCCGCGGCTCGGCGACAACACCCTGCGCGTGACGGTGATCGGTACCGTCGAGATGCGCGACCCCGGCGATGTCCTCACGCCATACTGGACCGGCATCGACGACGAGGCGCGCCGGCGCGGCATCCGCCGCGTAGAGCTCGACGTCAAGGACCTCAACTACATGAACAGCTCCGGCATCCTCACCCTCGTCCGCTGGATCACGCGGGCCAAGGGACACGAGGCGTCGGATGCCTATCAGCTCGTCGTCTACTACGACGGCAACGTGACCTGGCAGCGGACGTCCATCCCCACGCTGGCGAAGCTCGCGCCGCAGGTAGTCGTCCCGACGGAGATCAATGGCTGATCGGCAGCACTGGGCCGGGTACGAGCTGGCATGCCCGGCATGCCGCGCCGGAGTGCGCGCCATCGACCGCTTCTGCAGCCAGTGCGGCGCCGCCCTCCCTCCGCCGGCGGTCGCCGATCGCCCGCACACGATCATGGCGGACGAGGCGCCGACGTTCGTCTCCACCGCCGACTTCGAGGATCGCCCGGAGGCGACGCTGCCGACGTTCGTGGCCGAGGAGGGGAAGGACCACCACTCGGTCGTCCGCTCCGCGAAGCGCTCCCGCACCCGCGACGCCGCGGCCGCGCTGGAGCTGATGCTGCAGCCGGGCTCCGTCTTCGGGCGGCGCTACCGCATCCAGAAGTTCCTCGGCTCGGGGGCGATGGGCTACGTCTGCTCGGCCATCGACGAGTCGATCGACGAGCTGATCGCGCTCAAGGTCCTCTCCGCACCGATGCAGGAGGACCCGGCGGCGTACGAGCGCTTCAAGCTGGAGCTGAAGCTCGCCCGCCGCATCCGCCATCGCAACGTGGTGCAGACGTTCGACCTCGGGTTCGCCGAGGGTTATCCGTTCATCTCCATGGAGTACATCGATGCGGACAACCTGCTCAAGCACCTCGCCCGCCGCGGGCGCTTCGACGAGCAGACGGCGCTCCACATCTTCCGCCAGGTGCTCCGCGGCCTCCGCGCCGCGCATGACCTGGGCATCGTGCACCGCGACATCAAGCCGGAGAACATCCTCCTGACCGCGGTCGAGGGGCACGGCGAGCAGGTGCGCATCCTCGACTTCGGCCTGGCCAAGCTGCGCGACGAGAACTCGGTGACCTCGGGGCTGGCGGTCGGGACGCCCGGCTACATGGCTCCCGAGCAGACCATCGGCGAGAAGGTGGACGAGCGGGCCGACCTCTACGCCACCGGCATCATCCTCTTCGAGCTCGTCGCCGGCCGGAAGCCGTTCCAGGCCGAGTCGCCGTTCGACGTGATGCGCATGCATCGCGAGGCGGCGGTCCCGCCCCTGTCGGCCGCGGCGCCCGGTGTGGCGATCTCGCCCGAGCT
>DATEOX010000304.1:0-2095 GCA_035273585.1 Thermoanaerobaculia bacterium | reverse complement strand
CATCTGCGCCCGATTCACTTCTACCACTCTCGCTTTCCGCTCGCGCTCTTCGCTCATGACCTGATCCTACGACCACTTCCACTTTTCCACAGCACGCGCCATTCCTTCACAACCTCTGAGCCCCGCAGAGGGCGAAGGATCTCCGGGCAAGAGCGAGGAGATCCTTCGCCGTCTCCGCGGCTCAGGATGACACGCTGAACTGAGCCATTCCGGTACGCCAATTGCTCTTCTTTCATTGATTCGAAGGAGGAACCATGGCGAAGAAACAGCTCATCCGTGACGTGATGACGAAGAACCCGCACACGTGCGCGGAGAACGACTCGGTGCGCGATGCGGCGACGATCATGGCCCGCGAAGACACCGGCGTGGTGCCGGTGGTCGATGGACGGCGGGTGGTCGGCCTGATCACCGACCGCGACATCGTGGTGCGCGTGGTGGCCGAGGGGAACGACTGCGGTACGGCCCGCGTGGCGGATGCGATGACGCGCGGCGTCCGCTCCGTGAACGAGGAGACGCCCGTCGATGAGGTGCTCCAGCTCATGAGCAAGGCGCAGGTGCGCCGCGTCCCGGTCGTGAACGGCAGCGACGAGCTCGTCGGCATCGTCTCCATCGGCGATCTGGCCACCGAGACGAACAAGGACGACAAGGTCGGCCAGACGATCGAGAACATCAGCACGGCGCCGGCCAACAACTGACGAGTTGCTGGTTGCTAGTTGCTGGTTGCTGGTAGAACCGGCAGCCAGCAACGTCTCTACTAGCAACGAGTAACCAGCAACCAGTAACTGATTTCGTCTACCCTAGCGCGATGCAGAGACGCATCGCGCTTTTTGTTTCCATCTTCCTGCTCCTGGTGGCGGCGGCGCCGAAGCCCGCCGACCGGCCGGTCACGGTGGACACGCACGCGGACACGCCGAGCGAGTACCTGGAGCAGCCCTTCGACCTCGGCGTCACGAATACCACCGGCCACTTCGACTACCCGCGCATGAAAGCCGGCGGCCTCGACGCGGAGTTCTTCGCCGCTTACGTCCCGGCCAGGTACGCGAAGCGGGGCGGGGCCGCCGCCTTCACGGTGAAGATCATGGAGACCATCCACGAGATGGTCGAGCACTACCCCAACCAGGTCCGCTGGGCCGACTCGACGCAAGGCATCCGCGCCGCGGTGCGGGACAACAAGCGGGCCATTCTCATCGGGATCGAGGGCGGCCACGCCATCGAGGACTCGCTCGAGCTGCTGCGCGCCTACTACCGCCTCGGCGCGCGCTACATGACCCTCACCCACACGAACACGAACAACTGGGCCGACTCCTCCGGCGACAAGGAGACGCACAATGGCCTGACCGACTTCGGCCGGCAGGTCGTGCTGGAGATGAACCGCCTCGGCATGATCGTCGACGTCTCGCACGTCAGCGACAAGACCTTTTTCGATACGGTGGCCGTCTCGAAGGCGCCGGTCTTCGCCTCCCACTCCTCCGCCCGCGCCCTCGCCGAGCACAAGCGGAACATGACGGACGAGATGCTCCGCGCGCTGGCGAAGAACGGCGGCGTGGTGATGGTGAACTTCTACCCGGTCTTCCTGTCGACCGAGGCGGCGGACGCCTCGCGGGCGCGGGACGAGAAGCTCAAGGACCAGCTCGCCGCGCTGCGGGCGCAGGACCCTGAAGAGGGACCGGTCTATGAGAAAGGACGGAAGGCGCTGATGGCCGCCAATCCTCTGCCGCCCGTCCCCTGGACGCGGATCGTCGACCATATCGACTACGTCGTGAAGGTGGCGGGGATCGACCACGTCGGCATCGGCTCCGATTTCGACGGCATCGGCGCCACGCCCGTGGGGATGGAAGATGTGAGCAAGCTGCCGAAGATCCGGGCGGAATTGAAGCGGCGGGGCTACTCGAAGGGCGACATCGACAAGATCATGGGCGAGAACTTCATGCGTGTCTTCGCCGCGGTCGAGCGCGTCTCACGAGAACTGAAGAAATAGGGGGAATTGCGGATGTCGTTTGGTACGGGCATGAAACAGGTCACCCTCGCGCTTGCTACAGCTCTGCTCGAGGGGGAATTGCGGATGTCGTTTGGTACGGGCATGAAACAGGTCACC
>DATEOX010000303.1:0-3466 GCA_035273585.1 Thermoanaerobaculia bacterium | reverse complement strand
CTTGCTGGCGGCGGAGCTGAAAGCCGACCTGTACATCATCCTCACCGGCGTGGCAAAGGTGGCCATCGACTTCGGCAAGCCGACGCAGAAGGAGCTCGACCGGCTGACGCTGGAGGAGGCGGAGAAGCACCTCGCCGACGGCCAGTTCCCGCCCGGCTCGATGGGGCCGAAGATCGAGGCCGCCATCCAGTTCGCACGCAAGAGCGGCCAGGACGTGCTGATCACGGACGTGGAGCACCTGCGCGAGGCGCTGGAGGGGAAGGACGGTACGCTCCTGGTGCACGCGTGACGTGTCATCCTGAGGCGCGCAGACGCCGAAGGATCTCCCGGCAAGAGCGAGGAGATCCTTCGCGCTCTTCGGCGCTCAGGATGACATGCAGCACGGACACGCCGCGCGCAAACGCTCGAACGTCCAGATCCCGTACGTGTGGCCGTCCGCCCAGTTCGGTTGCAGCGCGTAGTTGCCGATCGCCTCGATGTTGCGCAGCTCGAACGACGACGGGCCGTAGTGCTGCTTCGGGCCGTAGGCCATGCGCCCGAAGAGGTCCGGCTCGCCGCTGCACGCGGCGCAGGGGCAGGCGCGGCGGAGCGCTTCGAGCGGATAGTATGATTCGTGGCCGTCGTCCCACACGACGACGAGCAGGTCTCCCAGGACCTGATACGACGCGGGGCGCATGCCGACTTTCAAGCTCACGATCGAATACGAGGGGACTCGCTACTCCGGTTGGCAGGCGCAGGGTAACACGCAGAAAACCGTGCAGGGCCACCTCCTCCGCGCCGCCACGCAGGTCCTCGGCGAGGTGGACATCGGCGGCGCGGGGCGCACCGACGCCGGCGTGCACGCCGCGGCCCAGGTCGCCCATCTGCGGGCGCGCAAGACGGCCGAGCCGCTGATCGTCACGCGCAAGATCAACGACCTCTTGCCGCACGACATCCACATCCTCCGCGCGGAGAAGGCCAACGACCGCTTTCACGCCCGGCACGACGCGCTCTCTCGCGTCTATCTCTACCAGATCTCCCGCCGCCGCGCCGCCTTCGCCAAGCCGTTCGTCTGGTGGATCAAGGACCGGCTGGATGCGAAGGCGATGGGGCGCGCCGCGGCGCTGATCGCCGGCCGCCACGACTTCACGGCGTTCACCGACAAGCGCCTGGCCGAGGACGAGTCGCGCATCGTGGTCGTGGAGCGCTGCGAGGTGGGTGTCGCGGACGACCTGATCCTCATCCGCATCGCGGCTTCGCACTTTTTGTGGAAGATGGTGCGCAAGCTGGTCGGCGTGCTGGCGGACGTCGGGCGCGGCACGGTCGACGAGCGCGCAATCGCCGATCTGCTGCGCCCGGACGCGCCGCTGGTGCAGCCGACCGCGCCGCCCTCCGGCCTCTTCCTCGAGGCGGTGACGTACAAGGGCGAGACGTTCGACCGTCCGCTGCAGCCGATCGTCCCGGTGCGGTCATGAAAGAGGCGGAGATCGTCGCGCGTCTGCGCGAGCTTTTCCCGCGCGTCGGCGACGACGCGGCGGTCGTCGGCGAGCAGGTCATCACGACCGACATGCTGATCGAGGACGTCGACTTTACGCGCAGCATCGAGACGCGCTTCATCGCCCGCAAGAGCCTGGCCGTGAACCTCTCCGACCTCGCGGCGATGGGCGCCCGGCCGCTGCACGCCGTCGTTGCGGTGGGCATCCCGGAATGGCTCGATGTGAATGCGTTCTTCGATGCGCTCGCCGCGGCGGCGAAGGAGTGGCGGATCGAGATCGTCGGCGGCGATCTCTCGAAGGCCGACAAGCTGATCATCAGCGTGACGGCCATCGGCGAGGCGAAGCAGCCGCTGATGCGCAGCGGCGCGCGGGCCGGCGACCGCGTCTACGTCAGCCGCCCGATCGGCGGCTCCGCGGCGGGGCTGCAGTTCCTGATGAACCCGCCACAGACGACGGCCTACATGCAGCGCGAGGTGGTCGAGTCGGCCATCCGGCGGCATGTCGATCCGGAGCCGGAGCTGGACCTCGGGTTGAGGCTGGCGGGCGTCGCCACGAGCTGCATCGACATCTCCGACGGGCTCTCCACCGACCTCCACCACCTCTGCGAGGCCTCGAACGTCGGCGCCCGGATCGAGCGCGCGCGCATCCCGGTCTTTCCCGGCCTGACCGAGGCGCGGCTCGGCATCGACGTGCGCAAGGCGGTGCTGCACGGCGGCGAGGAGTACGCGCTGCTCTTCACCTCGCCCTTGCGCGAGGCGGAGTTGAGCGCGAAGGTGCGGCGGCCGGTGTACGCCATCGGCCGGATCAACGCCGGGCGGGAGGTGCTGTTGGACGGCGAGCCGTTAGAAGCGGGCGGTTTCGATCACTTCGCCTGACCTACGTCTTACGCGTGTTCAGGTTCGACGCCACCGCGCAGAGGAACGCGCCGATGCCGAGCGTCGTCCGCACCGCGTGCGTCCGGCGCCAGTTGCGGGTCAGCGACTGCGAGCGGTCGCTCGGATAGTCGGTCGGCGCCTGCGCCTCCAGCTCCTTGTTGATCGGCACCGTCACCATCACCGTCGCGGCGAGCACACCGGCCAGGCCGACGGCCGAGGCCGCGTCGAGGAGCCGCCGCGTCACCGGCACGCCGCGCGAGCCGACGGCCAGCGTCACGGCCGTGGCCAGCGCCACCGGCCCGATAGCGTTGAAGTAGCTCACCGCCGGCTGCTCCGCATCCTCATGCGGCAGCTCCTCCCGCCAGCCGGGCACGAGCGCCGCCTCACCGAAACCGAGCGAGCCGGCCAGGAGCCCCGAGGCCGTCAGGTTCACGAACCGAATTGCCGCTTCCAGGTTGCGATTCACCGCTTGGCATCCTCCAACTGTTTCATCCGGCTCACGATGTCCCGATAGTTGGTGTTCAAACCGTATACCTCGACGAACGCCTTCTGCGCGTTGTCGGTGTCGCCCACTTCCATGTACGCCGAGCCGAGGTCGTAGAGCAGCCCGACATGCTCCTCCTCGGTGATCTCCGGCATCTCCAGCCCCTTCCGGTACCACTTGATGGCGAGCTGGGGCATGCCCTTCTCCAGGAAGCAGAGGCCGAGCATCGAGGCGCACTCGACGGCGCGCTTCGGGTCCTTCGACGCGAGTTGGAACTCGCCGATGGCCTCATCGATCAGCCCCATCTCCTTGTAGGCGATGCCGAGGTTGTAGTGCGTGTCGTAGTCCTCGGAATCGAGCTGCTGTTCGACACCCTTCTTGAACTCCTTGAAGATCTCCTCGAGCGACTGCTCCTCTTCCGACAGCGAGACCACTTCCTCCTCGTCGGCGAGCTCGGACTCCAGCTCCGCGGCGAGGTCGAAGAAGTTGTCTTCGTCGGCGAAGAGGTTGTCCTCCTGCACGAGGGCGGCAGAGAGCAGCGGCTCGTCGGGCGCAGGGAGATTCACTGGCGGAGGGATGGGCGGCGGCGTGAACATCACGTCGTCTTCTTCGTCGGGGATGGCGGAGAGGAG
>DATEOX010000302.1:0-5351 GCA_035273585.1 Thermoanaerobaculia bacterium | reverse complement strand
ACGCGGCGCATCCGGCGGGCAGCGCCGGCCGGTGGATCCCGGTGACCATCGATCTCGCGCAGCTCGGGGCGACGATTCCGCGCTTCATGCGCTTCCTCTTCTACAACGCCGGCTACCCGTCGCGCCCGCACTTTCGCATGGCGAACGTGCGGCTGGGGTGGACGGAGGACACGACGCCGCCCGAGTTCACCTCCGTGACGGCCACGCCGAGTCTGACGTACGACACGCTCACGCTCGCCTTCACCAACGACAAGGCGACGACGTACAAGATCGAATACGGCGACGGCAACTACGACAACGTCATCGACGGCGATCCCGCCGATCTGCGGCCGAGCCATTCGGCGCAGCTCACCGGCCTCTCCCGCGGCCGGACGTACCAGTACCGCATCACCGCGTGGCAGCATCACAGTGACCCGGCCGCAGCGCCGACGCCCGGCGTGCATACCGGCACGTATGCGATGCCCGCCGTGCCGACCGCGCCTCCGGTGATCTCCGGCTTCACGGCGACACCGGAGGAGATCGCGGTGGGGGAGAGCGCGAAGTTGAGCTGGGAGGTGGCGGACTACGACAGCCTGACCATCGAGCCCGGCGTCGGCCCTGTGGCTCAGATCGCCGGCTCGACCGGCGTGCTGGTCCGGCCGGCGGAGACGACCGAGTACACACTCACCGCGACGAACGCCGTCGGCTCGGCGACACGCCGCGTGACGGTCGTCACCCACGCCGTCCCCACCATCAACAGCTTCACCGCGTCACCGGCGAAGATCAGCCTCGGCGGCACGTCGACGCTGCAGTGGGACGTAGACGGCTTCGACACCATCAGCATCGATCACGGCGTCGGCGTCATGTCGGCGATCGCCGGATCGACGGGCGTCGCGGTCAGCCCGGGAAGGACGACGACCTACGTGCTCACGGCCTCCAACGGCTACGGCACCGTGCGCCAGACCGCCACGGTGACGATCGACGCGGCGCCCGCGAACCCGGTGTGGGTGATGGGCTACTACGTCGGCTACCAGCGCGGGCTCCAGCAGCCGGATCAGGTGGACTACGCGGCCATGACGCACGTCATCGTCAGCGCCGTCGTGCCGCGGACGGACGGCACGTTCGAGACCCACTTTTACATCGGCGACACGGACGGACCGCTGTGGGCGAAGGAGGTCGTGCAGCGCGCGCACGCCGCCGGGACGAAGGCGCTCCTGATGGTCGGCGGTGCGGGATCGGTAGCCGGCTTCCAAGCCACGAGCGACCCCGCCGTCCGGGCGGCGTTCGTCGCGAACTTGCGGGCCTTCGTCGAGGAGTGCGGGTTCGACGGCATCGACCTCGATTGGGAGCCGCTCGTCCCCTCCGACGAGCAGGCGGTGCTCGCCCTCGTCGACGCGCTGCAGGCGCCCGGCGCGCTGCCGCGCGGCTCGTACGTCTACACGCTGCCCGTCGGCTGGAACAACGCAAACTGGGACAACATGGCCGACCCGTTCTACGGCACCGTCGCCACCCGCTTCGACCGCGTCAGCCCGATGAGCTACAGCATGCTCTGGCTCGGCGACGGCTGGGACAGTTGGCACTCATCCCCGCTCTATGGCGAGACGCCGAACGCCCCCAGCTCGATCGACGACACCGTGCAGGCCCTCCGTCGGGCCGGCGTCCCCGAGGCCAAGATCGGAATCGGCATCGGCTTCTACGGCTCCGCGTTCGAGAACGGTGGCTGGCAGAACGGCCAGTTCGTCCACCTCGACCCGCCCGCCATTCCGGCATACGTGACGGAGCCGCACCAGAGCACGTCGACCGCATTCAGCCGCTACGGCGACAACGAGATCAGCTACTCGAACGTGATGCGCTACATGCACTCCGGCATGTCCTACCGCTGGGACGACTCCGCCCGCGTGCCGTATCTCAGCTTCGCCACGCCGACGTCGTTCGCGGTGCCCAACACCTCGAGCCTGGCCACGACGTACGTGACGTACGAGAACGAGCAGTCGATCGCCGAGAAGGGCTCCTACGTCCGGACGAACAACCTCGGCGGCGTGATGATCTGGACCATCAGCCAGGGCTACCTCGGCAGTTGGAAGACCGCCGGCGAGGTGGACCCGCTGATGAAGGCCGTCGTGGCGGCGTTCCGGGAGTAGCCCGCGCGTGTCATCCTGAGCTGCGAAGACAGCGAAGGATCTCCTCGCAAGCGCCGGGAGATTCTTCGCCGTCTCCGCGGCTCAGAATGACGCCTTCATCCGCAGCCACGCCACCGCGGCCAGCATCAGCGCCAGCATCACCGACGCCCACTGCCCGAGGGTCGGAACGGTGGCGACCGGTGCCGCCGCGGGTCCGATGATCTGTCCCCGAATCTCCCCTTCCGGATAGTTCGGCGAGTGGATGTTGACGTACAGGAAGCCGGCCGCGAAGTCGGCAACGAGGCGTGGCGTCAGCGGCGCGTTGCCTGAGAACGAGCTGGCCACCGGCAGGTCGAAGATCACCGGCCCGTCGACGCCCGGCGGCGCGTCGTGCAGGTGGATGGCCGTCGGGCTGGCGACGTTGTGCGTGCATTGCACGAAGAGCGAGGCGGCGTTGTCGGAGAGGTCGGCGAAGCAGTTGCCGGTCGCGGCGGAGTCCGTCGGCGGCACTTCCTGCGCGGCGTTCGCCGTGAACGAGAGCGCGTCGCGGGTGCGCGTCAGCATCTGTCCCCGGATCTCGCCGTTCGGGCGTCCGCTGGTGTGGATGTTGACGTAGTAGTTGCCGGCCAGCAGGTCGCTCATCTGCGCCGCCGACATGTTCCACGTCGCCTCCACCGGGCTGATCGGATCGCCGAGGTCGAAGACGACCGGCCCGTTGATCCCGGGCGCGCCGTTGTGGATGTGCATCGTGGTCGGGCCCACGACGTTGTGCGTGCAGACGAGCGAGAGCCTGCGCGCGACCGTGTCGAGCTGCCCGTAGCAGCCGCCGCGCGCGGTGGAGCCGGTGGGCGGCACTTCCTGATCGCCGGAGAGGTGAAATACGAACTGCGTCGGAGCGGCGACGCTCTGCAGGTTGGTGAACGTGCACGTCACGCTCTCGTTCGCCTGCAGATTGACCGTCGCCGTGCGCGCGGCCGGATTGGTGGTGCTGTCGTTGTCGCCGCAGGCCACGTCCGTCAGCGACCAGCCGGCCATCGTCCCCTCGGTGACGGTGTACGTCCCGGCGGGAACGCCGGTGAAGACGCGCTCGCCGCCGTCGTTGAGCGTGAAGCCGCCGTTCGTCACCGTCTCGGTGAAGGTGAAGCCGGCGCCGCCGGCGGGCGAGGTGGCCTTGCGGATGCGGATCGTGCCGGTAGTCGGCACGACCAGCGGCGGCGCGATCTGACCGCGGATCTCGTTCGGCGCGGAGCCTTCGCTTGCCGCCGGACCGTGGATGTCGAGGTAGAGGAAATACGCCGCAAAGTCGGCCACGAGGCGCGGCGTCATCGGCATGTTCGCGCTCAGCGGCGAGGCGGGCGAGGGGAACGTGAACGCGATCGGCCCGTTCGCGCCGCGCGGCGCCTGATGCACGTGCGCCGCAACCGCGCTGGCAAGATTGTGCGTGCAGTCGATGGCCAGCGACGTCGCCGCGTTGCTCAGATCGGCCGTGCAGTTCGCGGTCGCCGGTCCCGTGCCGGGCGGCACGACCTGCGACGCGTCGGCGGTGAAGGCGATCGTGTCGACGGTGCGCGGCAGGATCTGCCCGCGGATCGCGCCGCCCGGACGGCCGGCCGTGTGGATGTTCACGTAGAGATTGCCGGCCATCAGATCGGCGACGTCGGCCGGCGTCATGCCGCTCCAGGTCGCGATCACCGGACTGGTCGGAGTGCCGAGATCGAACACGATCGGACCGTTGACGCCGGGCGCACCGCGATGGATGTGCATGATGGTCGCGAACGCGACGTCGTGCGTGCAGATGAGCGAGAGCTCGCTGGCCGCGGCGTCGAAGCGGCCCATGCAGCCGCCGCGCTCCGGCGTCGACACCGGCGGCACTTCCTGGTCGCCGGAGAGGTGGAAGACGAAGAGCGAGTCGGCGGCCTCGGTGGCGAAGTTGCGGAACGTGCAGCGCACCGTCTCCCCTGCCGCGACCTTGACGGTTGCGGTGCGGGCGTTCACGTCGCCGGTGCTGTCGGCGTCGTCGCAGGAGACGTCGCCGAGGGTGAAGTTGGAGGCCGACGGATCGTTCTCCGTCACCGTGTAGGTGCCGGGCGTGACTCCGGCGAGCGTCTTCGTGTCGCCGTCATTCAACGTGAACGGGCCGGGCGTGACGTTTTCCGTGAATCCGAAGCCGCTGCCGCCCGAAGGCGAGGTTTGCTTCGCGATGATGATCGTGCCCGTCCCGGCGCCCGCCGGCGGCGTCCCGATCTGGCCGCGGATCTCATCACTCGGACTGTCTTCCGAGGCCGGCGTGGTGTGGATGTCGAGGTAGAGGAACGTCGCCGCGAAGTCGGCCACGAGGCGCGGCGTCATCGGCATGTTGGCGCTCAGCGGCGATGCCGCGCTGGCGAACGTGAAGACGACCGGCCCGTTCGCGCCGAACGGCGCCTCATGGACATGCGCCGCCGTCGCGCCGGCGACGTTGTGCGTGCAGTTGATGGCCAGCGAGGTCGCCGGCGCGTCGAGATCCGCCGTGCAGCTCGCGGTGGCACTCGACCCATTCGGCGGCACGACCTGCGCACCGTTCGCCGTGAACGTGACCATGTCGACGGTGCGCGAAAGGATCTGCCCGCGGATCTCGCCGCTGGGACGGCCGGCGGTGTGGATGTTGATGTAGAGATTGCCGGCCAGGAGGTCGGCGATGTCGGCCGGCGTCATGCCGGTCCACGTCGCGACGACGGGACTGACCGCGGGGTCGCCCAGGTCGAAGAGGATCGGCCCGTTCACCCCCGGAGCGCCGCGGTGGATGTGCATCACGGTCGCGTTGACCACGTCGTGCACGCACGTGACGGAGAACGAGGCGCCCGGCTGATCGAGCTGCCCGTAGCACCCTCCGCTGGCCACGCTCGCCACCGGCGGCACCTCCTGCGAGCCGCGCAGGTCGAAGACGAACGTCTGCGCCACCGCGGGTACGGACAGAGCGAGAACGGCAGCGGCAGCGAACAGCGCGCGCAAACGGGTCAAGGCATGCCTCCGGACAAAATTGGTGGACCGGGAGGCATGAGAGCACACCGCCCGAGGGGATGGCAATGGGGGAGTCGGCCTGTCACAAGATGGGGATTTCTCCCGATTTCCGCCGCGACGTCCCGACCGATGTTGCCATCTCGATGCAACGGGATCGCGTTCGATCCGAACGGTCGCGGCAGACGGAATGCTCGTCACGTCGAAGGCGCGGACGGTCCATACAACAAGCACGAGCCGGAGCGGATTCATGTC
>DATEOX010000301.1:0-4466 GCA_035273585.1 Thermoanaerobaculia bacterium | reverse complement strand
CTCCTCTCGCCGGCCAACGCGGCCACGCTCGCAACGCCGGGCCAGTTCGCGGCGGCGACCGGGACCGCGTTGCCGACGGCGACCACGTCGTCCGCGCTGACCACCTCGCCGACCGCGGCCACGAACCCGGCCGTCTCGGCGGCATCGACCGCAACCGGCACGACCACGACCGCCACGACCACCACCGCCACCACCGCGAGGACGTCCGCCCGCACCGCGGCGACGACCGCGAGCTCGGTGGGGAGGGGCGTGTCGACCGTGAACGGCAACCTCCGCCGCACCGCGGCCACCACGAACGACGTGCGCATCGTGCACGGCGCGAATGGCAGTATCACCGTGACGAACAATCCGTAAGAGGACGACAGACCTTCTCCCCGCGCCGCGGGGAGAAGGAACCTCAGGAGCCACGCGCAATGCCCGCAGACATCCGCATCGGCACCTCCGGCTGGCACTACAAGCACTGGGTCGGCCTCTATTACCCCGAGAAGATGAAGGCGGCGGACATGCTGCCGCACTACTTCCGCGACTTCGACACGGTGGAGCTGAACAACACCTTCTACCACCTGCCCAAGGAGGAGTCGTTCGACACCTGGCGCGACTGCACGCCGCCCGACTTCCAGTTCGCGGTCAAGGGGAGCCGCTTCCTGACGCACATGATCAAGCTGAAGGACGCCGAGCGCGGGTTGTCAAACTTTCTACCCCGCGCGGAGCGGCTCGGACCGAAGCTCGGCCCCATCCTCTGGCAGCTCCCGCCCCGCTGGAACGTGAACATCGAACGGCTCGAGGAGTTCCTGAGCAAGCTGCCGCCCGAGCATCGCTACACCTTCGAGCTGCGCAACGAGACCTGGATGACCGACGCCGTGTACGAGGTCCTGCGCAAGTACAACGCGGCCTTCTGCATCTACGAGCTGGCCGGCTACCGCTCGCCCATCGAGCTGACCGCCGACTGGACCTACGTCCGCCTGCACGGCCCGACGGCCTTCAAGTACCAGGGGAGCTACAGCGATGCGCAACTCGCCGAGTGGGCGGAGCGCATCCGCGAATGGCGTCGCAAGCTGCAGGCGATCTACGTCTACTTCGACAACGACGACTCCGCGTTCGCCGTCGACAACGCGCTGACGCTGCGCCGGCTGGTCAAGCAGCGGGCGAAACGGGCGGCGTGATCGGCCCGTTTACCGCCTGTTGCCGCCGAAGAGGCGGAGCAGCAGGATGAAGAGGTTGATGAAGTCGAGGTAGAGCGAGAGCGCGCCGTAGATGGCGAGGTTCTCCTGCATCGGGCCGCCGACAGTGGCGAAGGCGCGCAGCTTCTGCGTGTCGTACGCCGTGAGGCCGAGGAAGACGAAGATGCCGACGATGCTGATCACGAAGCCGAGGGGGCCCGAGCGGAGAAACATGTTCACCACCGAGCAGATCACCACGCCGATCAGGCCCATGAAGAAGAACGAGCCCCACGAGGTGAGGTCGCGCTTCGTCACCGTCCCGTAGACGCTCATCGCGCCGAACATGCCGGCCGCGGTGAGGAACGCCTGCAGGATCGACTGCTGTGAATAGAGGAAGAAGAGCGCGCTCAGGCTGAGGCCGTTGAGCAGGGAGAAGACGAAGAACATCGCCGCGGCGGTGCCGGGCGAGAAGCGTCGGATGCCTGCCGAGATGGCGAAGACCAGGCCGAGCTCGGCAAAGAAGAGAACGAAAGGAACGATCCGGTTGGCCAGGATGATCTGCTGCATGGCCGGCGAGAAGACCACCCACGCCGATGCCAGCGCCGTGAGCAGCAGGCCGCCGAACATCCAGGCGTAGACCGAGCGCACGAAGGCGCGGACGCGCAGGTCCATCTCCGCCGTGCTGGCGCTGATCCACTGAGGCTCTTGCTGTTGATAAGGATTCATGATTCCTCCGACGCGGATCTTAACGCGAATCCGAGGGGCGACCTTCCTTCCGGCACCCACTTTGCTGCAAGGAATTCACAATGATAGACTCAGGTTTAAGGATGCAGCACGAAGTTGATGGGAGCGCGCTCATATAGCGCTAACTGTCAGAAGGAGAAACAAGATATGTCTAAAATCATCGGCATTGACCTCGGCACGACCAACTCCGTCGTAGCCATCATGGAGGGCAACGAGCCCAAGGTCATCGTCAACGCCGAGGGGAGCCGGATCACCCCGTCCGTCGTCGGGTTCGCCAAGAACGGCGAGCGCCTCGTCGGCCAGGTGGCCAAGCGCCAGGCGGTGACCAACCCCGAGAACACCATCTTCTCCATCAAGCGCTTCATGGGCCGCAAGTACGACGAAGTCAATGAAGAGATGAAGATGGTCCCGTACAAGGTGACGCGCGCCTCCAACGGCGACGTCCGGGTCGACGTCCAGGGCAAGCTGTACTCCCCGCCCGAGATCTCGGCCATGATCCTCCAGAAGCTCAAGCAGGCCGCCGAGGACTACCTCGGCGAGAAGGTCGACCGCGCGGTCATCACCGTGCCGGCCTACTTCAACGATTCCCAGCGCCAGGCGACCAAGGACGCGGGCGAGATCGCCGGCCTGAAGGTCGAGCGCCTCGTCAACGAGCCGACCGCCGCCGCCCTCGCGTACGGCCTGGACAAGAAGGCCAACGAGACGATCGCCGTCTATGACTTCGGCGGCGGCACGTTCGACATCTCCATCCTCGAGGTGGGCGACGGCGTGGTCGAGGTCAAGTCGACCAACGGCGACACGCACCTCGGCGGCGACAACATCGACCAGAAGCTCATCGACTGGATCATCGACGAGTTCCGCAAGGACCAGGGCATCGATCTGTCGAAGGACAAGATGGCCCTGCAGCGCCTCAAGGAAGCGGCCGAGAAGGCCAAGATCGAGCTGTCCTCCACGATGTCCACGGACGTCAACCTGCCGTTCATCACGGCCGACGCCTCCGGTCCGAAGCACCTCAACATGCAGCTCTCGCGCGCCAAGTTCGAGCAGCTCATCGGCGACATCGTGCAGCGGACGATGGGCCCCCTCAAGCAGGCCCTGACCGACGCCGGCGTCGACCCGAAGAAGATCGACGAGGTGGTCCTCGTCGGCGGCTCGACGCGCATCCCGATGGTCCAGAAGATGGTGCAGGACTACTTCGGCAAGGAGCCGCACAAGGGCGTGAACCCGGACGAGGTCGTGGCAGTCGGCGCGGCCGTCCAGGGCGGCGTCCTCGGCGGCGACGTGAAGGACGTCCTCCTGCTCGACGTCACCCCGCTCTCGCTCGGCATCGAGACGCTGGGCGGCGTGATGACGAAGCTCATCGAGCGCAACACGACCATCCCCACGCGCAAGTCGGAGACCTTCTCCACCGCCGCCGACAACCAGACGTCGGTCGAGATCAAGGTCTACCAGGGCGAGCGCGAGATGGCCGCGGCGAACAAGCTGCTGGGCGCCTTCCACCTGGTGGGCATCCCGCCCGCGCCGCGCGGTATGCCGCAGGTCGAGGTCACGTTCGACATCGATGCGAACGGCATCATGAACGTCTCGGCCAAGGACCTCGGCACCGGCAAGGAGCAGAAGATCACCATCACCAGCTCCTCCGGCCTGTCGAAGGACGACGTCGAGCGCCTCGTGCGCGATGCCGAGACGCACGCCGAGGAGGACCGCAAGCGGCGCGAGGAGATCGAGGCCAAGAATCACCTCGATACGCTGGTCTACCAGGTCGAGAAGATGCTGGGCGAGAACCGCGACAAGATCTCCGGCTCGGACGTCTCGGCGCTGGAGAGCGCGATCGCCGATGCCCGCAAGGCCATGGAGCAGGGCGGCGTCGACAATCTCAAGCGCGCCACGGAGACGCTGCAGAGCGCCTCGCACAAGCTGGCCGAGGCCATGTATCAGGGTGCCGGTCAGCAGCAGGGCGGCGGCGTGCAGGGCGCCGGCCCCACCGACGGCGCGTCGTCCGGCGACACCAGCAAGGATGACGTGATCGAAGCCGAAGTGGTGGACGAGAACAAGTAATGCAGGGCCGGCTCTCCAGCCGGCCCCTTTTGCTTTTCCGGGAGAACCGACCGATGCCACGCCGAAGAGCCGATGGATACGTGATGATCTCGATCATCGCGGAGCGCTACAACATCCATCCGCAGACGCTCCGCCTGTACGAGCGCGAGGGGCTGATCAAGCCCGCGCGCACGGCGGGCAACACGCGCCTGTACGGCCTCGACGAGATCCGCAAGCTGGAGATGATCCTCACCCTCACCCGCGACCTGGGCGTGAACCTGGCCGGCGTGGAGGTGATCGTCAAGCTGCAGCGGATGATGGAGGAGGCGGACATGGATTTCGACCGCCTCATGGACTACATCCGCCAGAACGTGCTGGACAAACGCCACGGCATCGAGCGCGAGAACGCGCTGGTGAAGAGCCCCCAGCGCGGTCTGGCGAAGGTGAAGTAGCTCAGGGCGGATCCTTCTTCTTGATGACGTGCTCGATCTTCGTCCGATGCAGCGCGTTCATCAGCTTCTCGAT
>DATEOX010000300.1:0-3706 GCA_035273585.1 Thermoanaerobaculia bacterium | reverse complement strand
AACCTCCTGTTCGTTGGGAGCGGGTTCGCGTTAAGGTTCAGGCCCGATGGCCGGCCGCGCTGTGACGCACGTTACGTTGTACACCCGCGCCGGCTGCGCGCTTTGCGAAAAGGCGAAGCGCGCCATCCGCGACTGCGGCGTGCGCGTGGTGCTCGAGGAGGTGGACATCGACCGCGACCCGGCGCTGCGGGCGCGCTTCACCGATGATGTGCCGGTGGTGCACGTCGACGGCGTCGAGGCCTTCCGCCACAGCGTCGACCCGGCGGCGTTCGAGGCCTATATTCAGAGCATGGCGCGCGGGCGTCCCGCCCGCCAGCCGCCGGGCGTCTCGCCCGACGACACGCATCCCGCGGCTCGAGACGAGCCGCGGCTTGCGGGCGGGACGCCCGCGCACCTATGGAGGCGCCCGATGTCATCTTCGCTGGCGAACGAGAAATGCATCCCCTGCCGCGGAGGCGTGCCGCCGCTGGCCGGCGCGGAGCTCCGCGCGCTGGCCGACGAGTTGGGGAACGGCTGGCGCGTCGTCGATGGTCATCATCTGGAGAAGACGTTCGACTTCCCCGACTTCGCCCAGGCGCTGGCGTTCACGAACCGCATCGGGGCCGTCGCCGAGGAGGAAGGGCATCATCCCGATATCCACCTGGCCTGGGGGAAGGTGGGGGTGACGATCTGGACGCACAAGATCGACGGCCTGACGCGCAGCGACTTCGTGCTCGCGGCGAAGATCGACAAGGCATGATGTTCATCCGCCATCTGCTGTCTTTCCTGGCGCTGCCGTTCGTCGTCGGCGTCGTCGTGCCGATCTGGATCGCGCGGCGGAACGGCATCGAGGTCGCCTGGCCCGGCTGGCCGATGCTCTTCGCGGGCATCGTCGTCCTCGGCGTCGGCGTGCTGCTCTTCGCCGCGTCGCTGTGGGAGTTCGTCACGCGCGGCCGGGGGACGCTCGCGCCGTGGGACCCGCCGCGCAGCCTCGTCGTGCACGGCCCCTATCGCTACGTGCGCAACCCGATGATCTCCGGCCTGCTCTTCGTCCTGGCGGCGGAGGCGATCCTCCTCCGCTCGTCGCCGCACGCCGGCTGGTTCCTCACGTTCCTCGTCATCAACGCGATCTACATCCCGCTCATGGAGGAGCCGATGCTGGCCGACCGCTTCGGCGACTCGTACCGCGAGTACTGCCGCAACGTGCCGCGCGTCATTCCGCGGCTGACGCCGTGGCCATCGTCATCACACCAGCCCCCGCTCGCGTAGCTCGCGCTTGAGGAAGGCGTAGACGATCGGCGCCATGACCACGCCGCCCACGCCGAACGCCGTCTCGCCGATGAGGATCGCGAGCAGGATCTCCCACGCCTGCGAGTCGGTCTCGCCGCCCACGATGCGGGAGTTGATCAGGTACTCGAGCTTGTGGATGACGATCAGGAACACGAGCGATGCCACCGCGGTGCCGAAGGAGATGCCGAGCGAGAGCACGGTGATCACCGTGTTGGAGATGAGGTTGCCCAGGACGGGGATGAGCCCGCAAATGAAGGTCACGACCACGATCGTCCCGCCGAACGGGATGTGCTTGCCGAAGAGCGGCAGGATGATCAGGAGGTAGATGGCGGTAAGGGCGGTGTTCACCGCCGAGATCTTGATCTGCGCCGTGGCCACCCGGCCGAAGGCGTGGGCGAAGCGGCGCACTTTGTCGGTCAGCGCATGGGCCAGCGGCCCGCGCGGCTCGTCGTGACGCGTGACGTGCCGGAAGAAGACCATGATGGCCAGCAGGGCCCCCATGATGAGGTGCACGAGGCCGACGGAGAACGTCCCGCCCGCGACCTTCAGCACCGCCGCGTGCTCCTTCAGCCACCCGGCGATGGCCGCCTTCATGTTCTCCGCGTCGGTCATCACCTCGGGGATGATCTCCTCGCCGTAGCCGCCCAGCCAGGCGCGCGTGGACTCGAGGATGTCCGCCATCTTCGTCATCATGGCCGGGATGTTGTCCGCGTGATGGCGGGCAAAGGAGACGGTCAGGGCAATCCCGCCGATCGCCGCGCCGGCCGCGATCACCGTCACGAGCAGCAGCGCCAGCGGCCGCGCCGCCGATCCCGACATCCGCCGCTGGAACCGCGCCGCCAGCCAGTCGAGGATGAGGAAGAGCGCCAGCCCCGCCACCAGCCCTCCCACCAGGTGCCGGAAGAGCACGAACAACAGCCCCGCCCCGATCACGCACCAGGCGGCGATCTCCTCCCAGGAAGGGCGGGGGCGGGCGATCGGCGCCTGCGGCGGCGGCGCCTCGTCGACCGGGGCGAGGATGGGGTTGGTACTCATCAGGTCGATTGTACGTGGTTGGGGGCTGTACGGTTCTCCGGCGCGGCGCCAGCGGATCATGCGGAGCGAAGGTAAGATGCGTCGATTGATGAACGAGCAGGAACTTCGTGCGCTGATCGCGGATCATGAAGCCGACCGTGTAGAGCTCACCACCTCCACGAAGGACACAGCCAAGTTTTCGGAAGCGGTTTGTGCGTTTGCGAACGACCTTCCGAACCATCGAAAGCCTGGGTATCTGATCGTCGGCGTTGAAGACTCCGGCACCATCATTGGTGCGCACGTCACGGACGAGTTGCTCCGGAACCTCGGCGCACTGCGCAGCGACGGAAACATTCAGCCGCTTCCGGATATCACGGTTGAAAAGGTCAGCACCAGCTCTGGCGACGTCGCGGTCGTGAGCATTCAGCCGTCGAAACTACCGCCGGTCCGCTACCGAGGACGTGTTTGCATTCGCATCGGACCGCGCCGCGATTACGCCACCGAGCAGGAGGAGCGACGGCTGATCGAGCGGCGCGTGTCGCATGCGAGAACGTTCGACGCCGAACCGGCACTTGGCAGTACGGTCGGCGATCTCGCACTCCCGTTGTTTCTCATCGAGTACCGCGCTCAGGCGATCGCGCCGGAGGTCATCCAGGAGAACAACAGGCCGGTCGAACAGCAGCTCGCATCACTTCGTTTTTACGATCTGAACGTGCAATGTCCCACCAATGCGGGCATTCTCCTGTTCGGGCTGGACGTACGAAAATGGTTGCCCGGCGCATACATTCAGTTCCTGCGGGTGGACGGTGCTTCGCTTGCCGCACCGATCCTGAACGACCGCGAGATTTACGGGGATCTGCTGACGATTCTGCGCGAGCTGGATGCCCTCGTCGACGCGCAGCTCTCTCAGTATCCGCTGCCGACGACGACGCTGCGCGAACAGACGGTGGAAGCGTATCCGCGAGTTGCGGTTCGAGAGCTCCTGATGAACGCAATCATGCATCGCGACTACGCGTCCACGGCTCCGCTGCGGATCACGTGGCTGTCGGATCGTGTCGAGATTCAGAGTCCCGGCAGCCTTTACGGTGAAGCGTCGCCGTCGAACTTTCCGCAGCAGACGAGCTATCGGAATCCGGTGATCGCCGAAGCGATGAAGGCTCTCGGATACGTGAACCGATACGGGCGTGGCGTCATCCGCGCGCAGCAGGCGCTCGCCGACAATGGCAGTCCGCCCGCGGAATTTCAGTTCGATGCCGGTTATGTCCTGGCCACGATCAGGAGACGGTCATGAAGACCGTGGCGTTCTTCAATAACAAAGGCGGTGTTGGAAAAACGACGCTCGTTTATCACGTCGCATCGATGATGGCGGACCGCGGCGAGACGGTGCTCGTGGTTGATCTCGATCCGCAAGCCAACCTGACCA
>DATEOX010000299.1:0-12877 GCA_035273585.1 Thermoanaerobaculia bacterium | reverse complement strand
GGTCGTCGGCGATCGCTTCACCGAGCAGTTCCGCTGGCAGGGCGCGCATGCCGCAACCACCCATCACGGCACGACCGTCTGGTGGGATGCGGACTCGTGGGACGTCCGCGGCGACAGCTCCTGGATCGCCGTCTCCGTCGGGAACGGCTTCCACACCGACATCCATCGCGCCGCGTCCGCCGATCCGGCCGACGGGCGGCTGGAGAACGGCGAGGTCGTCGGCGGGAATGGCGATCCGGGCGTCGGCATCATGCACACCGACTATCAGGGCATGGTCAGCGCGCGGCTGCGCAATCCGATGCTGATCTCGGCCCAGCGTCCGGGCGTCGTCACTTTCTGGGCGCCGCGCTTCCTGACCACCGGCCACTGGTGGGAGGTGGCCCTCACGCCGGCCAACCAGCCGGTGGCGGGCGCCGAATACACGGCCGTCCCGGAGGTGAACGATCCGCTCGAGGATCCGACCGATCCCGAGCAGGGCATCCCCGGCCCCGGCCATCGCCCCGCGGTCGATGCCATCAACTTCATCGCCGCGGGGTTCCCCGACATCCCGTGCGATCCGAACATCGGCTGGCGCGTCCGCTTCGGCGTGACGTCGAGCATCGACGGCAATACCACCGACACGATCAAGCACTACGCGGCGGTCACCGATCTCATGGCCACCGATCCGGCGGAGATCGACGAGCTCTATCAATGGCGCCTCGAGTATCGGCCGAACCGCATCGACATGTACGTCGACCTCGACGAGGACGGCCAGCTCGAGCTGTACGAGAGCTACGACGTGACCATCCCCTGGAGCGAGGTCTACGTCCACTTCATGGCCGTCGCCTATCAGGCCGACCATCACCCGCAGCCGCCGTGCTGGCTGGGGCAGGTGCGCGAGCTGGCCTGGAGGAACATCGCGGTCGAGCCGGTGAAGTATGCGGCCACCGTGGCCACGCCGAAAGAGCAGGCGGCGCGCGACGACCATTGGCTGTCGTTCGATCTGCGCGACATCCAGCGCTTCGGTCCTCCGGTGGACGGCGCGCCGCAGCCGAACCCGGAGCCGTACGACCAGTATCTGGGGTTCGCCTACTGCTCGGTCGACTCGTACTTTTGCTGGGACGACCCGACGAGCGCGGTGACGCTCACGTTCCAGCGGCCGTCGTTCGCCACTCCCGCCCGGGCGAAGCTCGTGTACGACATCCGCTCGTTCGGCGAGCCGGGCACCGCGACGCTGTCGGTCAATGGACAGGCGGCCGGCCAGCTTCCGCCGCCGGAGAGCGTCCCGGGAGCCATCGGCACGGAGTGGGTGCACCGCTCCATCGACGTCGATCCGGCCCTGCTGCAGGCGGGCAGCAATCAGCTCGTCATCACTCTCACGGGGGCCGTCCATCTCGATCGATTGCAGATGGAGCTCTCGTACGCGGGGGTGCCGCAATGAGAGCCGCTGCGATTCTCCTCGCACTCCTCGCGGCCTTGCCGGCGCTCGCCGAGCCGGCCGTCTACATTCTCGATGGTGGAGGCAAGTCGATCGCCCGCGTCGACGTGTCGCGCGGCGCGATCCAGGCGAAGGAGCTGCTCCCGTTCACGGACGACGCGACGGACGTCCTCGCCGCGCCGGACGGCAAACGCCTCGTCGTCCTCTCCGCCGGCCAACGGCGCGCATTCAACGCCTCGGCGGCGATCGTCGATGCGGCGACGATGACGGCCTCGCCGCGCATCGACCTCGGCCGCGGTCTGGGCGACACCGCCTTCGCCCCGGACGGCAAGTCGCTCCTGGTCCTCTCGCCCGGCTCCGGCGGCATCCCCGGCACGCTGTACCGCATCGATCTGGCGTCGGCGGCGGTGTCGAAGCGCCTGCCGCTCGACCGCGTCGCCGATCGGTTCGCGATCGTGGGCGACGATGCCGGCGTGGTGCTGCAGAAGGGCGGGAAGAACGCGAACGGGCGGGTTTCCTTCGTCTCCCTCGCGGCGCTCGAGGTGACGGCGACGGTCGACCTCGGAGGCAAGGTCTCGGAGCTGGTCGAGATCCCGGGCTCCGGCTACCTGTACGCGATCGAAACGAACGCCGTCGACGTCATTTCCCTGGCCGAGCGGAAGCTCGTCAACAGGGTGACGGTTGGAAAGGACGCCAAACTGGGCGGGATCGACGAAGCGACGGGCAGCCTCTTCGTGCTCGGCACGAACGAGCAGCGGAATGGGATGCTGTACGTGCTGCGCGGCGCGGCGCTGGCCGGCAGCATCAACGCCGGTACCGGCGCGCCGGAGACGTTCCGCCTGACGGCCGATGGCAAGCGCGCGCTGGTCGGCAACACGCGCGGCGTGACGGCGGTCAGCCTCGCGCCGGAGCTCGCCGGCGGTCCGACCGCGGCGCTCTTTTCCGGATTCCTGGCCAACAGCATGCGGACCATCGACGACGTCGCCACGCCCGACGGCCGGCGGGTCTTCCTCCTCATGCGCCAATACGACAAGTGCTGCACGCTCGGCATCGCCGATCCGCAGGAGGCGCGCACGGTGGCCACGCTGCAGGTCGGCAAGACCAGTCGGCGTGTGGCCCAGGCGCTGCTGTCGCTGGCCGCGACCGCGGCCTCGTATTCGACCGCCCGCGCCGATGCCAAGGCCCATGGCCGCGGCTCGTTCTACTACTCGGTCTATTCGCCGGCCGCCGCAAACAATCCGCGCGGTGCCTTCGCCTTCGGACCGGACGCCCGCACGATCTACGTCCTCGACAGCGGAACGGACGTGGTCACGGCGGTCGACGTCGAGACCGGCAAACGCCTCGCCCAGCTCGACGCTCCTTCCGCGGTCGGCGAGGTCATGCTCCTCGGTGGCCGGACCATCGTCGCCACCGGGGCGAAAGGCCTGACCTTGATCGACAGCGCGACGAACGCGGTCGCGGAGTCGGTCGACCTCGACGGCGACCTGCGCGACGTCGTCATCCTGCCCGACCAGGCGACCGCGCTCGCACTGAGCAAAGGCCGGGTGACGGTGATCGACGGCCGCGCCGCGAAAACGACTGCTCGCATCGCCGGCCTGGCCGATCCCGTCGCGGTGGTGCTGCTCGGGAGGTGATCACGGTCACAGGAGAATGGGTATCCGGTCATTATGGTTATTTCTACAAATGCGACCGCCGATCTCAGCAGTGGTGGGTCTTCTGTTGGCTGCTTCCTCGGTCCTGGCGCAGCCTCTGATCCCCAAGGCGAATTACGGCGAGCCGAATGGCACGTTCCCGACCTGGCAGGAGCGCGCGGTGGCCGAGCTCACGAACCGCGCGCGCGTCGAGCCGGCCACCGACCTCGCCGCCTGTCCGCCCGGCCAGTGCCTGGAGGCGGCGTGCTACTCGGCCGTCGGACCGCTGTACTGGAACTACGACCTCAATCAATCGGCGCGATTCCATTCTCTGACGATGGGGAAGTTCCCCTTCTTCGCGCACGACACGCCCTGCACGCTGTTCTCCGACATCGACACGCGCTTCCCCGGCACCTCCGATGGCTCGTTCGCCTCGTCGTGCAGCAGCAGCGGAACGACCACCGCGGCGTCACGGGTCAATCTGTTCGGCGCGGGCTACGGCGGCGAGAACGCCGCGGCCGGGTACACCACGCCGCACGCGATGTTCTACGGCTTGCTGTGGGAGACGGCGGGCACGAGCGCGTGCGGGTTCACGCTCCAGAACGGCCACCGCTACAACATCCTGACGAACGCCGGCCCGGCGCTCGGCGTCGGGTATGCGCAGGTCAGCGGCTCGCCGTACGGCTCCTACTGGACGCAGGACTTCGGCGGCACCGGTACGAGCTCGAAGATCCCCTCGGGTTCGCACTGGACGGCGACGAATCACGTCCGTGACGCGAGCCCCGGAGACAACAACGTCGAGTTCTGGGCGAACTGGTACGACCTCGCCGGCGGCGCGCCGACGACCGCAACCGTCGTCCTCGACAATGTCCCGACCACGATGACCCGCACCCGCGGCACGGCGACGAACGGCGCCTACAGCGTGACGGTCGCCGGCGTCTCGACGGCGTGTCACACCTATTACTTCTCGTTCGTCGACGCGTCGCTCAACCCCGTCCGCTATCCGACGACCGGCAGCCTCGGTTTCGGCGCCGGCTGTCCCGACTATCAGGGCGGTACCGCCGCACCTGCCGCGCCGACCGGCGTGAACGCCGTCGCGACCGCGAGCACGCAAGTGCAGGTCACCTGGAACCCCTCCACCGGAGCGACGTCGTATGAGATCTACCGACGCAATCCGGGCGGCTCATTCGCACTCCGCGGAACATCAGGCACGACGTCCTTCAACGACACCGCGTCCGCGAATACGGCGTACCTCTACCGCGTGCGGGCAGTGAATGCCGGAGGCTCGTCCCCCGACTCTGCCTCCGATCTCGCCACGACGGTCATCTTCACCGACGACGTGCTCTCCCCCGGCGTCCCCGTGAAAGCCGTCCATCTCGCCGAGTTGCGAACGGCGGTCAACGCCGTCCGAGCCCAGGCCGGCCCCGGTGCTACCACGTTCACCGATGCCGCCGCCCCGGGCGTGATCGTCAAGGCGGTGCACATCACGGAGGTTCGATCGTCCCTCGACGAGGCGATGACCATCCTCGGATTCACGACCGGAGGCTGGACGGACGCCAGTCTGACCGGCGTCGTGATCAAGGCCACTCACGTTCAGGAAATCCGCAACCGCGTGAAATAGCACAAACGGCGCCGGTAAAACGAGCGCGTTTGACCGGATGGTAGGATGCTGAGCACATGAGCGAATACACCGCAATCGTCAAGCAGGATGGCGACTGGTGGATCGGCTGGATCGAGGAGGTTCCCGGCGTGAACTGCCAGGAACCGTCACGCGATGTTCTCCTCGAAACCCTGCGGATCACTCTGCAAGAGGCGCTCGAAGCCAACCGCGCCGACGCCCGCTCCGCAGCCTCCGAACACTTCGAGGAGGTCCGCATCGCCGTATGAAGCGGCGTGCGCTCGACCGCTGGCTCAGCGCACATGGCTGTGAGCTTCTGCGGCGTGGCTCCAAAGAGCCAGCCGGCGACCTTCGTGATTGCCTGAAGAATGGCTCTTCCGGTCGAGCCTTGCGGCGCTCTTTCGCCCCATCGTGTCGCTGCGTCAGGCGTCACATCGGGAGAAAGTCGCGACCATGCGCTCATACGTTTTCGTTCTCGCCGCGATCGCGGCGGCTCTGCTGTTGTCCCCAGACGTCCGGGGGAGACTCTGGAAGCCATCGGCCAGCCATCCGATCGATGCAATGAGGCCGCTCCCGGGAGGGCTCGGGGTCCTGCCCGCCCCTCCCGAAGATCGGGAGAACCCGAGCACCCCGGCGAAGGTCGCGTTGGGAAAGGAGCTGTTCGACGACGCGCGTCTGTCCGGCGACGAGAGCCTGAGCTGCGCCTCCTGCCACCCGCGGGAGATGGGGTACGCCGAGGCGGTGCCGTTCTCACCCGGCGCCGAGGGCAAGCCGATGCCGAGGCACACGCCGACGCTTCTCAACTCCGTGTACTACCGCTACGTCAACTGGGACGGCAAGTTCGCGAACGTCCCGCAGCTCGTGCTCGCCGTCATGGCCAATCCGCGGAACATGAACATGCAGGACGAGGGCGTTCTCGTCGCCCGTCTGGAGTCCGTCCCGGCGTACCGCGCCTCGTTCCGCGAGGTGTTCGGCGGCCCCCCGACCAAACAGCGGGTGGCGCTGGCCATCGATGCGTATGTCCGCCGGCTCACGACGCCGAACTCGCCGTTCGACCGCTACGCCGCGGGCGACAAGAGCGCGCTGACCGATGCGCAGAAACGAGGCCTGGAGCTGTTCCTGGGCAAGGCGGACTGCACGCTGTGCCACCGCGGCCCGAATTTCGAGGACGACCAGTTCCACGCCCTCGGCATGAAGGGAGACGACGCGGGCCGCTTCAGGATCACCGGCGTGGAAGCCGACCGCAACGCGTTCAAGACTCCGACGATCCGCAACGTGGCCCAGACCGCGCCGTACATGCACGACGGCAGCCTCTCCACCCTTCGCGAGGTGATCGACTTCTACGACGCCGGCGGCGGCGAGCAGCGCCCGAAGTCCATCCTGCTGCGCAAGCTGGGTCTCACCGACAAGGATAAGGCCGACCTCGTCGCCTTCCTGGAGTCGCTGACCGGGACGGTGGAGAAGGCGGAAACGCGCACGGCATCCGCGGTCCCGCCTGATTCGGTCGAGTTCTGACACGTGCATCCGCCCCGCTTTCCAACGATTTACGGAATTCTGAGGCCCTTCTTCGGCATTCTTGACGATCAATCCCTACACTACGTCCACGCCAAGGTCCGTCGACTTCGGCAACTCGAGGGGTTTGCTTCGTCCAAAGGGAGTCAGGATGGTCAGGAGAAGTCTGCTGGTCCTCGCAGGAGGGATCCTGTGTCTTGCCGTCGCCGTCGGTGCGCGTGCGCAGAGTTGCAATCAGGTCACGCCGCCGACGCTCTGCATCGATCCGCTCAGTTGGAACGTCATCGGCCTGGATAGCAACAAGGCCATTCCACCCAACAGCGACGGCCCGGATACGTTCATGGTCGGGGCGCGCGCCTGCAACAAGGGCGCGACCACGCTGACGAACGTGACGGCCACGTACAACACCGTCGGTGCCGTCAATGCCTTCATCAACCTCGCGGACAACTCCACGCTCACCGTGGACGAGATCAGGCCGGGACGCTGCGAGGACTTTTACTTCAACGGCCAGATCACGCGCGTCAACGCCGCCTATTTCACTTCGCAGGGCTACACCGTGACGGCGACCAGCGGCGCGCTCAGCGCCGTGACGCCGTCCAATCGTGCGCTTTACATCGAGCAACTGAACTCTCAGAACCGCAATTCGGTCACCGGGGTCACCGGGCCGACCTCGTTGCAAGTGGGAGGCATCTACACGTTCAACGTGCTCTGGAGCACGGCGCCTGGCGGCTACGAGCAGCTCGAGCACTTCGTCGGCCTGGCGAACACGAGCTTCCGGCTCCTCTCCTCCTATTCGACCTATGACACACCGGTCGGCGGAAGCAACACCTCCATCTACGCGGACGCCTGCGGATGGGACAACAACACCCTGTCTCCGACTTATCAGAGCTGCATCGGCCCTACGGGCTACCCCGGCGGGAAGACCGGCGGAAACGTGAACACGTTTTTCACGGTGCAGATCCTCGGCGCCACGCCCGTCGCGGGCTCCCGTCTCCGGGCCCTGATCTACGACTTCTCGGGATCCAGCTATCACTACAACACCGACTACAACAACAACGGAACGGGTCTCGTCGTCAACGCCGCGGCCGCCGCCGATCTGCGGGTCACGATTTCCGACTCGCCCGATCCTGTGACGCCTGGCGGGTCGCTGACGTACACCGGTACCGTGACCAATGCCGGGCTGAGCCCGGTGACTACCACCGACGGCGGAGCTCTCAAGATTCCGGTTCCGCCGAATACGACCTTCAACTCGATCAACATGCCCGGCTGGACGTGTGGGCTCGCCTCCGGCGTCGTGACGTGCACGCCGAACGCGACGTTCGCCAAGAACGCGACCGCCTCCTACACGATGAACGTCACCGTCGATCCGACCGCGCCTGACGGCAGCGTCATCTACGCCACCGCATCGATCGAGTCGAGCTTCGAAGATCCGTCTCCGTCGAACAACACGGCCAGCACCACGACCACCGTGGTCCAGGCTACCCAGGTCGATCTCTCCGTGACGAACACGGTACCGGCAGCGGTCGTTCAAGGCTCGACGTTCGCCTTCACGCAGACCGTGACCAACCTCGGTCCCGCCACTGCGGCGAATCCCACGTTCAGCCTGGAAGTGCCGGCCGGTGCGACGTTCAACTCGGTCACGACGCCCAGCCCCGGCTGGACGTGCGTCGGACCGACGTCCGGCTTCGTGACGTGCACGCGCGCAACGCCGCTCGCGGTTGGCGAGCAGGCCGTGTTCAGCCTCAATCTGACGGCGAGCGGCGCCGCGGGAACGAACCTCAGCAGCCAGGCGTCCGCGGGCACGACGAGCTCGGAGCCCTACACCATCAACAACTACGCTACGACCAGCACGAACATCGTTGCTGCGAACAGCGCGGACGTGGCGATCACCGTGAGCGACTTCCCCGATCCGGTCGTTCCCGGCGAGAGCATCCTCTATACGCAGACGGTCACGAATAACGGCGTGGTTCCGGCGTCGAACGTCACGGTCACGTTCCCGACGCCGCCGAACACGACGTACTCGTACCTCGACCAACCGGTCGGCTGGACGTGCAGCACGAACCCGTTGCCAGGAACTCCGACACCTGGATCGGCAGGCACGATCACCTGCACGAAAGCGACTCTCGCCGTCGGCGAGACGGCCAGCTTCCCGCTGACGGTATCGGTCAATTCGGCCACTGCCGTAGGAACGACGATCAATTACGCGGCCACCGTCTCGTCGACGACTGCCGACTCCGTGTCGTCGAACAACACGTCGTCGGCCTCCACTCTCGTCGGATCCGCGACCGCAGCCGACGTGCAGATCGTGAAAACGCCTTCCGTGAATCCGGCGCGAACGTCGACGACGCTCGTCTACACGCTGCTCGCCCAGAACAACGGTCCGGCCACCGCGACCAACGTCAGCGTCAGCGACCCGCTGCCGACGAATCTCACGTTCGTCTCGGTGAACACGTCGAAAGGCACGTGCTCGTACAACTCGGGCACGCGAACCATCTCGTGCGCCGTGGGAACGCTTTCGAACGGGCAGGTGGCGGCGATCACCGTTCGCACGACGGTCGATGCGGGAGCGTCCGGACTGACGCTCAACAACACGGCCACGACCACCGCCACGCAGACCGACCCCCGGCTGGCGAACAACTCGTCGACCGCACCAGTCACGATTTTTGCCGCGACGGCGGCATCGATGTACAGCTCGCAGGCGGTCCAGAAGGACAACACGGTCGAGCTCCGCTGGAACACGTCGTTCGAGCGCGACAACCTCGGCTTCAACATCTATCGCGAGGCCGGCGCCTCCGGTCGCGTCAAACTGAATCGGTCCATCGTCGTCGGCTCGACGTTCGTCGTCGGTGCCGAGGCGCCGGCGGGCTTCTCATACAAGTGGACCGATCGCCGTCCGGTGCCGGGCGCGGTGTACTGGATCGAGAGCATCGACCTCAACGGAACGAAGAAGCTGCATGGTCCGCTCGTACCAGGAGCGAGCTCGGCACGCTTCGAAAAAGCGTCTTCGATGGACGTCCAGTCAGGCGACTCGCTGACGTTCTCCGACCTCCGCGCGCCGGCGCCTGATCGCGCGCTGCTGCAGCGCCCGGTGGCCATCGAAGCCGCCGCCCAGGGCGGAGTCTCTGACGTTACCCTGGCGCGCCAGTTCGACATCGCCGGCCAGCCTGCGGCGAAAATCCTCATCGGCCGCGAAGGCTACTATCGCATCACCCGTGCGGACCTCATCGCCGCCGGATTCGATCCGGGCAGCAACCCGAAGTCGCCTTCGCTTTACGTCGATGGTCAGGAAATGGCCGTCGCCGTCAACGATGGCGGAGATGGCAAGTGGGATCCGGCAGACTCGCTCGAGTTCTACGCCGTGGGCATGGATACGACCTACTCCGGCACGCGTGCCTACTGGCTCGTCGCCGGCAATAACGGACTGCGCTTCAAGCCGAAGGCGAAGGTGAAGGGCGCACCGCTCGGCGCGCAGAGCTTCCCGTTCACGGTGGAGAAGAAAGATCGCTTCATCTTCTTCGGCGCGCAGGCGGGGGCGGCGGATCGCGATAGTTACTACGGTCCGGCCATCTTCTGGGAGCCGACGGTTCAGACGCTCGACGTCGCGAATCTCGCCAGCAGCGGCAATGCTGTGTTGACGGTGGTGGTGCAGGGCGCCACCTTCACCAACCATCGCATCAGCGTCGTGTTGAACGGCGCGAGCCTCGGTTACCTCGAATTCGCGAGTCAAAGCGTTGGGACGGCGACGTTCAACCTGCCGCTCTCCGCGATCCGCTCGGGCAGCAACGAAGTCGTTCTCACGGGAGCGGCCGACTCTCTCGACATCTCGTTCCTCGACTACATCGATCTTACGTACCCGCACACGTACGCCGCGGATGCGAATGCTCTTCGCTTCCCGGCCACGGGCTCACGGGAAGCGACGGTATCCGGCTTCAGCGGACCCGACATTCGCGTCATCGACGTTACCGATCCCTATCAGCCGACGGAGGTGGACTCCAGTGTCGTGTCTGCCGGCGGCAGTTACTCGCTCGTGGCCATTCCGCACGAACAAGGTCCGCGCACTCTCTTCGCAACGACGATCTCGTCGGCAGCCCCGCCCGTGTCGATCTCCGCGAATCGCCCGAGCTCGATCTCGTCGCGCAGCAACTCCGCCGATTTCGTGATCATCTCCCACTCGCGATTCATCAACGCTCTCGCCCCCCTCGTCTCGCAGAGAAAGGCGCAGGGGCTGGAGACGGTGGTCGTCGATGTGGAAGATGTCTTCGACGAATACGGCTATGGCTCGAAGTCGCCGGACGCCATTCGGGACTTCCTCCGTTCCACGTTGACGCGCTGGAAGAAGGCGCCTCGCTTCGTGATGCTCGTCGGCGACGCGAGCGTCGATCCTCACAACTACGAAGGCTACGGCGACCTGGATCTCGTGCCCACGCGGTTGCGGCCGACGGTCTACATGAAGGCGGCATCCGACGACTGGATGACGGACTTCGACGGTGACGGCGTTCCGGACATGTACCTCGGGCGGCTTCCGGTTCATACCGAGGACGAGGCCCGGGAGCTCGTCTCGAAGATCGTCAGCTATTCGCCGCCGGCTTCGAGGAAGGTCCTCCTGGTCGTCGATCAGAACGACCCGACGTTCAGCTTCTCCGCCGCTGCAGCGGCTGTGAAGAACGCCATTCCCAGGACCTACGCCGTCAATGACTTCAAGATCACCTCGGGCGGTGACCGGCCGGCGCTGGTCAGTGCGCTCAATGGAAGTCCCTCGATCGTGAATTACGTCGGTCACGGCTCCATCGAAGGCTGGAGCAACACGGCCGTGTTGATGTCGAGTGACACGGCGGCGATGGTGGATTCGGGATCGACGCCCCTGTACGTGATGATGACGTGTCTCAACGCCCTCTTCGCGGACGTGTTCGCGCCGAGCCTCGGCGAATCGCTTCTCGGTGTCCGGAACGGCGGAGCCATCGCGGTCTGGGCGTCGACGGGCATGTCCGATCCTCCGCCCCAAAACGCCGCGAACCTCGCGCTCTTCCGTGCGCTTGCTGCGAATCCGTCGATCACCATCGGCGAGCTCGTCGCGCAGGCCAAGAAGGGTACGCCGGATCGCGATGTGCGCACGACCTGGGTCCTCCTCGGAGACCCGACGATCAAGCTGCAGCGGTAAGGCGCCCCAAAAAGACGCCGCCCCGATCCTGCGACCGGGGCGGCGTCCATCGAGTGGCCTTGGTAGGCGCTGCCGGACTCGAACCGGCGACCCCCACCGTGTGAAAAGCTGTCGCTGTCCTGGGATGGCCGTAGGGCGATCCTGCGAACACCTCGCGAACACCTGACCTCGAAGGATTTCTCATTCCGCACCCCTCCAACGGTGCATGAAGAAGTCCCTGATCGTCTGCATCGCTGTCGCCGCCATCGCCGTCTCGCTGCGTGCCGACTCAACTCGCAAGAGATATCTCGTTGCGACGGAAAGGCCGTTTCACGAGGACAAGCTGGCGAAGGGGACCTACTCACGCTTTTCGGCCGTCGACGGCTATGCTGTCGAGCTCTCGGATGAGGAAGCGAAGGCGCTCGCCGCGACGAGCGGCGTTCGATACGTAGAGCCGGACGTCGAGCGCTTCGTCTCAACGGGCGCTTCCCCCCGTGTCGACGAATCGCAGATCACTCCGTGGGGCGTCAGCACCGTCAACGCGCCCGCGGTGTGGTTCCTCACCAGCGGCGAGGGTGTTCGCGTTGGCATCATCGACACCGGAATCGATCTCCGGCACCCCGATCTACAGGCCGCGTATCGCGGTGGTTGGGATTTCGTCCATGACGACAACGTCCCGGAGGAAGAGGCGCAGGGAGACGCCTTCGGACACGGCACGCGCATGGCTGGCATCATCGCCGGATCGGACAATGGCTTCGGCGTCGTCGGAGTGGCTCCGGGCGTCTCGCTCTTTGCGCTGAAGATCTTTCCGAAGAACGGCGGCGCGTTGACGTCGAATGTGATCCGCGCCATCGACTGGGCGATCGCGCAGAAGCTCGACGTCCTGAACTGCTCCTTCGGCGGCGACACGCCGTCGAAGCTCGAGGAAGAGGCCTACGCCCGGGCGCGCCGAGCGAACGTGCTCGTCATCGCGGCCGTCGGCAACCATGCGTCGTACGTTCGCTATCCCGCCGCCTATCCGTCGGTGGTCGGCGTGGGAGCGATCGATCGCACCAATCGCATCGCGGCGTTTTCCAATACCGGGACGGAAGTCGATTTCGTCGGGCCGGGGGTCGACGTCATGTCGACGATGATCTCGGGCGCGGGGCACGTCGGCAGCATCACCCTGGACGACGGGACGGTGCTCTCCGCACAGCCGTTCGTGTATTCGAAATCCGCAGTCGTGCCGGGCATGCCCATCGATTGCGCGTACGGCCGCTCTGTCGACTTCCCGCCCGCCGTCTCGGGGAACATCGCTCTCGTCCTGCGCGACGAACGAGCGTTCTCGGCGAAGGCAACGAACGCCATCGCCGCGCAGGCCGCCGCTCTCGTCCTGGTCAATGACACAATCGAAGACATGCCCCAGCGCGGCTCGCTGGGACGCGAGAACCCGCTCTGGCCGGTGACCGTTGGCGTCTCCATGGAATCAGGGCGGCGCATTCTCGAGCACGGCGCGAGGGTTGTCGTGGATTCCTACGTCACCGACTACGACGCCTCCGACGGCGCGTCGATGTCCGCGCCGC
>DATEOX010000298.1:0-5681 GCA_035273585.1 Thermoanaerobaculia bacterium | reverse complement strand
CGCAGATGATCTCGTACGAGCTCTCGCTGACGCTGGCGGCGGTGAGCGTGCTGCTGGTGGCCGGCTCGCTGCGGCTCACCGAGGTCGTGGCGCAGCAGACCAACTACTACTTCGTATTGTTCGACTTCATCAAGCTGCCGGCCTGGAACGTCCTCTCGCCGGCGATGTGGATCAGCTTCATCGTCTTCGTCGTGGCCGCCTTCGCGGAGACGAACCGCCTGCCGTTCGACTTCGCCGAAGCGGAGGCGGAGCTGGTGGCCGGGTACCACACCGAGTACTCGTCGATGAAGTTCGCCCTCTTCTTCATGGCCGAGTACATGTCGATGGCGGCCATCTCCTGCCTCATCACGACGCTGTTCCTCGGCGGGTGGGACATCCCCTGGTACAACGAGCCGGCGAACTTCTGGGGCTTCCTCCTCTCCGCGATCGCGTTCGTGGTGAAGGTGAGCTTCCTTCTCTTCGTCTTCGTCTGGGTGCGCTGGACGATCCCCCGCCTCAAGTACGACATCCTGATGCGCCTCGGCTGGAAGGTCTTCCTCCCTATCGGCCTGCTGAACCTCATCGTGGTCGCGCTCTTCATCGCCGTGGGGTGGCTGTGATGGAGTTCGTCGTCTTCTTTTTCTTCGCCGCCGTGGCGCTGATCTTCGCCCTCGTCGTCGTGCTGCACCGCAATCCGGTGATCGGCGCCCTCTCGCTGGTCGCTTCCTTCTTCGCTCTGGCCGTGATGTACGTCCTGCTCGACGCCGCTTTCCTCGCCGCGCTGCAGGTCATCGTCTACGCGGGGGCGATCATGGTGCTGTTCCTCTTCGTGATCATGCTGCTGAACCTGCAGCATCAGCGCGAGGAGCCGACGCGCCCCGTGCAGCAGTTCCTCGGCTTCGCCGGCGTGGCGGCGTTCGTGATCGGCCTCGTCTACTACCTGCTGAAGTACGCCGCGTATGCGCTGCCGGCCAGCCCGTTCCACACCGACGCGCGGCTGATCGGCATCCGCCTCTTCGAGGCCTACATCTTCCCGTTCGAGATGGTGTCGATCCTCCTGCTGGCGGCGATCGTCGGGGCGCTGGTGCTGAGCACGCGGGCGGTACCGCAGGGAGCGCGCTCATGATCCCGACCACCTGGTTCCTGGTCCTTGGCGGGCTGCTGTTCTCGATCGGCGTACTCGGCGTGCTGACCCGCAAGAACGGCATCACCATCTTCATGAGCATCGAGCTGATGGTGAACGCGGTCAACCTGACGTTCATCGCCTACGCCCGCCAGTTCCACGACCTGCACGGGCTGATCTTCGTCTTTTTCGTGATGGCCATCGCCGCAGCCGAGGCCGCCATCGGACTGGCCATTTTCATAGCGCTCTTTCATCACCGGAACACGATTGATGTGGATGAAGCGAATTTGATGCATTGGTAACGGAGCTCACAGGTCACAGGTCACAGCTCACAGGGAGAACGAAGGCAGCCGCGTCGCCACCTCTCCCTGTGAGCTGTGACCTGTGAGCTGTGAGCTAAAAAAGGGGCACGTTAGTCGCAACTGTTCAGCTCAGCAAAGGAGCTGAGCATGGACAAAACCGAAAAGCTCATTGACTGGGAAGAGAACGAACGAAAGGACCGGAACCGGAACGGCATCGATGACGAGATCGAGCCGCCCATTCCGGACGTGAGGGCAGGGTCGGCGAAGCTGGCCGCGAGACTGCGCAACGATCCGCTGGCGGATCCGATCATCACGGGCGGCGACATCGACGCGGATTTCGATCAGGCACAGGCGACCGGCGACGAGTCGGCCGTGAGCAGCATGTCGACACCGGATCAGAACGTCGTCGAGGAGATCGGCGCCGCGATGGGCATCCGGTACGAGGATTCCGAGGAGTTGAAGGTGGGCGAGAAAGAGCGGAGCCGCGACAAGAAGCGGTGGGAGCTCGATCCGGCATCATCCGACGACTACCTCGACCGGGTGAAGAACGAATAGGGTCTGCCGGGGATCTCTCCTCGACCAGACCTCGAGGAGAGAAAAATGATGAAGGATGAATGATGAAGGATGAACGCTCTCGCGAGACTGTTCATCCTTCATCATTCATCCTTCATCATTCCCCCCAATGCTGAACGCACTCTGGCTCATCCCCATCGCCCCCTTCACGGGCTTCCTGCTGAACGGGCTGTTCGGCAGACGCGCCGGGAAGGGGTTCGTCACCGCCATCGCCCTCCTCGCCTCCCTCGGGGCCGCGGTGATGGGCACCGTGGCCGTCTTCCAGTACCACGCGGCCGACCCCAGCCACGGCCGCTATGTCAATCTCGTCTACAACTGGTTCAGCAGCGGCGAGCGCATCGGCGCCGACATCGCCTTTCAGCTCGATCCCCTCTCCATCGTCATGCTCATGGTCGTGACGTGGATCGGCTTCCTCATCCACCTCTACTCCGTCGGCTACATGGCGCATGAAGAGGGCTACTGGCGTTACTTCGCCTACCTGAACCTCTTCCTGGCCGCGATGCTGATCCTCATCCTGGGGAGCAGCTACCTCTTCATGTTCGTCGGATGGGAGGGCGTCGGCCTCTGCTCCTACCTCCTCATCGGCTTCTACTACCAGACCGACTACGCCCCGGCGGCGGGCAAGAAAGCGTTCATCGTCAACAGGATCGGCGACTTCGGCTTCCTCGTGGCCATGTTCCTGATGTTCGCCTGGCTGGGGAGCGTCGACTTCGCGCAGGTGTCGCTCGCGGCGCAGCACGGCGCGGCGAACCTGCCGTCCTGGCTTCTGCCGGCCATCTGTCTGCTTCTCTTCCTCGGCGCGTGCGGCAAGTCCGCCCAGATCCCGCTCTACGTCTGGCTGCCGGACGCGATGGCCGGCCCGACGCCGGTCTCCGCGCTCATCCACGCCGCCACGATGGTCACGGCCGGCGTGTACATGGTCGTCCGTTCCAACGCGCTCTACAGGCTGTCGCCGTCCGTGATGATGGTCGTGGCCGCGATCGGCGCGCTCACGGCGCTCTTCGCGGCGACCATCGGCATCCGCCAGTGGGACATCAAGAAGGTGCTGGCCTACTCGACCGTGTCGCAGCTCGGCTTCATGTTCATTGGCGTCGGCGTCGGCGCGTTCACCGCCGGCCTGTTCCACGTCGTGACCCACGCCTTCTTCAAGGCCTGCCTCTTCCTCGGCTCCGGCTCGGTCATCCACGCCATGAGCGGCGAGCAGGACATCCGCAAAATGGGCGGCCTCCGCGCGAAGATCCCCATCACCTACTGGACGTTCTTCATCGCCACCATCGCCATCGCCGGCTTCCCGCCGTTCGCCGGCTTCTTCTCCAAGGACGAGATCCTCGCCTCGGCGCTGGCCAATCCGTATTTCCCGAAGCCGTTCAGCATCTTCGTCTGGATCCTCGGTACGCTCGCCGCGCTCTGCACCGCGTTCTACATGTTCCGCCTCGTCTTCCTGACGTTCTTCGGCGAGTTCCGAGGGACGCACGAGCAGGAGCATCACCTGCACGAGAGCCCGGCGACGATGACCATCCCGCTGATCATCCTCGCCTTCCTGTCGGTGGTCGGCGGCGCGCTCCTCGGCTGGCCGCATCATCACTTCCTCGCGGAGTGGCTGAAGCCCGTCTTCGCCGAGATCCACGGCGTCCCGGAGGCGCAGTACGAGATCTCGCCGGGCCTCGAGTACGGGCTGATGTTCGTCTCCACGGCCATCGCCGCGATCGGCGCCTGGCTGGCGTACGTGCGCTTCTACCGCCGCGGCCTCGCGGCCGACGAGGCGTTCGCCGAGCGCCGGCCGGCGCTCGCGGCAGGGATGGAGAACAGGTGGTACGTCGATGAGCTGTACGACCGGATCGTCGTCCGCCCGCTGACCCGCTTCTCCGAGTTCCTCTGGAAGATCGTCGACGCGGTCATCGACGGCATCGCCTCGCTCCTGGGCGCGCTGGTCGAGGGCATCGGCGACCTGCTGCGATTCTTCCAGACCGGCAACGTGCGCAATTACGCGCTGATGTTCTTCATCGGCGTGATCGTCTTCCTCGCATACTTCGCGTAAGGATCTGCATGCCGCTACTCAGCACCATCCTCTGGATCCCGATCGCCGCGGCGGTCGTCCTGGCGCTCTTCCCGCGCTCGGCCGCGACCGCGATCAAGAGCCTCGGCTTTCTCGCCTCGATCGTGACCTTCTTCCTCTCGCTGCTGATCCTTCCCCAGTTCGCGGACAAGGCGAGCTTCCAGCTCGTGGAGCGCATCCCCTGGATCCCGCAGTGGGGCATCCAATACGCCCTCGGCGTGGACGGCATCTCGCTCTGGCTCGTCCTCCTGACCACGCTGCTCACGCCGGTCGTCTTCCTGTCGTCCTGGAACGCGATCCACAAGCACCCGAAGGAGTACGTCATCGCCATGCTGGTGATGGAGTCGGCCATGATCGGCGCCTTCATCGCTCTCGACCTGGTCCTCTTCTACGTCTTCTTCGAGCTGATGCTCCTGCCGATGTACCTGATCATCGGCGTCTGGGGCGGCGCGCGGCGGGTCTACGCGGCAATCAAGTTCTTCCTCTTCACCATCGCCGGCTCGCTGCTCATGCTCCTCGGGATCATCTATCTGGGGTTCGTCAGCTTCCACCAGACGGGCATCCCGACGTTCAACATCACCGACCTGTACGGCATCGCGCTGCCGTCGAACATCCAGACGCTGCTCTTCTGCGCGTTCGCCCTGGCGTTCGCCATCAAGGTGCCGCTCTTCCCGCTGCACACTTGGCTGCCGGACGCGCACGTCGAGGCCCCCACCGGCGGCTCGATCATCCTGGCCGGCGTGATGCTGAAGATGGGCACCTACGGCTTCCTGCGCATGGTCCTGCCGTTCTTCCCGCAGGCCAGTGCCAAGTACGCCGGCTGGCTGCTGGTGCTCAGCGTGATCGGCATCATCTACGGCGCGCTCGTGGCCTGGGTGCAGCCGGACATGAAGAAGCTCGTGGCCTACTCCTCGGTCTCGCACCTCGGGTTCTGCGTGCTCGGCATCTTCGCCATGAACCAGGCGTCCATCGAGGGCTCCATCCTGCAGATGGTCAACCACGGCCTCTCCACCGGCGCGCTCTTCCTGCTCGTCGGCGTGATCTACGAGCGGCGGCACACGCGCCTCCTCGCCGACTACGGCGGTCTCGCGCGCACCATGCCGGTGTATGCGACGCTGTTCGTCATCGCCATGCTCTCCTCGGTCGGGCTGCCGGGGCTGAACGGCTTCGTCGGCGAGTTCCTCATCCTGGCCGGTACCTTCCAGGCGCATCCCTGGTATGCGGCGATCGCCGCGACGGGGGTGATCCTGGCCGCGATTTACCTCCTCTGGCTCGTGCAGCGGGTCTTCTTCGGCCCGCTGGCGAACGAGGAGAACCGCAACGTGCCGGACATCGCCTGGAACGAGCTCGCCGCAGTCGTGCCGCTGGTCATCCTGATGGTCTGGATCGGCGTGCACCCGAACACGTTCCTGAAGAAGATGACGCCCAGCGTGCAGCAACTCCTGGCGCAGGTGCGCAGCGATGGACAGGGGAAGACGTTGCTGGCGGACGCCGCCGTACACCCCCTCGCCCCGCGCCAGCGGGGAGAGGGTGGCCCGTTGCGCAGCAAGGGGCCGGGTGAGGGGCCCGCCCCTCATCCGCCGCTGCGCGGCACCTTCTCCCCGCGGGGCGGGGCGAAGGATCTTGGCGTCGAGGTGGCGCGATGACC
>DATEOX010000297.1:0-3826 GCA_035273585.1 Thermoanaerobaculia bacterium | reverse complement strand
GGCCGATTTCAATCGCGACGGCGCGCTCGACGTAGCCGTCGCCGCCACCGACCGCCTCGCCGTCTGGCTCGCCGACGGCGGCCGCTTCCGCCGCGTGGCCGACACGCCGGTGAAGGGAAGCGATCTCACGGTCATCGACTTCAACGACGA
Organism: Thermoanaerobaculia bacterium; assembly: GCA_035273585.1. Classification (GTDB taxonomy): domain Bacteria; phylum Acidobacteriota; class Thermoanaerobaculia; order Gp7-AA8; family Gp7-AA8; genus JAFAVZ01. The sequence goes on along the minus strand of DATEOX010000297.1, from coordinate 3,676 downwards.
TGCGATTCCCGACTTGGTCAACGCCGGCGCGCTGGTGCTCGGCGTCGGCAACGGCACCTTCGCCCTCATTCGGTCGACCACCTTCCAGGAGACGTACGTCACCGCCGCGGGGGACGTCGACGGCGACGGCGACACCGACTTCGCCGCCGCGGGCTTCGAGCTCCGGCTGTGGCGCAACGACGGCGGCACGCTCGTGCCGGAAGTCGTCGGCCCTGCGCCGATCGCCACCGACCTGAAGATCGCCGACCTCGACGGCGACGGCGTGCAGGAGCTCATCGTCTTGACCGGCGACCTGGGGTCGCGGACGATCCTCGTCTACCGCTCGGCCGCGACGGCGAATCGCCTCTGGTTCGCGCTGCGGGCGGATCTCGGCTCCTACAGGCTCGCCACGGGAGACTTCGGCGGCGACGGCCGAAAGGAGATCGCCGTGCGCGCCAACGGCGCGGTGCAGCTCTACGCCGCGACGCCCGAGCCGCACCTGGTCGGCCAGGTCACCGGCCTGCCGGGCTTCGAGCCGCGCTTCGCCGCCGACTTCGATCACGACGGGCGCGACGACCTCCTGCTGCTGCGCGAGGGGACGAAGAGCACGACGCCGCTCTTCTACCGCAATGACGGCGCCGTGGCGCTCCTCCCCGGGCGCGGCGGCTTCACCTTCGGGGCGCCCGTCGTGGTCGCCGAGGAGCTCGCCGCGATCGACGTCAACATCGGCGACTTCGACGGCGACGGTAACCGCGACGTGGCCATCGACGTCTCCGCGACGACGGAGATCGCGTACGGCGACGGCCGCGGCGCCTTCCAGCGCGCGGCGATGCCGTACGACGTGAGGACCGCGTATCTCCCGTTCCGCGTCATGCAGGTGGCAGACCTCGACGGCGACGGTCGCGACGAAATCCTCGGCATGTACGACTTCGGGCCGATCGTCGCCCTCTTCCTGGGCGGCCGGGGGGAAGCGGCGCGGCGGGTGGTGACGATCCAGACCGCATTGCGCTACGCGTTCGCCGTCGGCCAGGTGGACCGCGAGGGGATGGACATCGTCACCTTCGCCTCCGTCCTTCCCGGCCTCTGCGAGCCCTCGACGCACCGCCGCCCGCGGTAAGCTCCGGGCCGTGAAGTACACGGTCGTCCTCACGGCGGAGTACCCGCCCATCGCCCGCTCGCTGCTGGCCGGCGAGTTCGACGTCATCGAGCATCCGACGGAGATCGAGCGCGGCGAGGACGAGCTGATCACGCTGCTCGACGAGGCGGATGCGGCCATCACGCTGCTGAGCGATCCGCTCACGCGGCGCGTGCTGGAGGCGAGCCCCAGCCTGCGCATGGTCGCCAACTACGCGGTCGGCTACAACAACGTCGACGTCGAGGCGGCGCGCGAGCTCGGCATCCGTGTCACGAACACCCCCGGCGTGCTCACCGAGGCGACCGCGGAGCTGACCATGACCCTGATGCTGGCGCTGCTGCGGCGGGTGGTGGAGGGAGACGCCGAGGTGCGGGCGACCGGGCGCTGCGTGTGGGAGCCGCTGCATCTCCTGGGCGAGACGGCGGCCGGCAAGCGGCTGGGGATCCTCGGCATGGGGCGGATCGGCGCGGCCGTCGCGGAGCGAGCGCGCGCGTTCGGGATGACCGTCACCGGCGTGCGGCGCGGCGAGCCGCTCGACGAGCTGCTCGCGACCTCGGACGTCGTCTCCATCCACCTGCCGCTGAGCGCCGAGACGCGGCACCTCATCGACGCGGCGGCGCTGGCGAAGATGAAGCCCGGCGCGTACCTCATCAACACCGCGCGCGGACCGATCGTCGACGAGGCTGCGCTGTGCGACGCGCTGGAGGGCGGCCGGCTGCGCGGCGCCGCGCTCGACGTGTATGAGCGCGAGCCGGAGGTCGACCCGCGGCTCCTGACCATGCGCAACATCGTGCTCGCGCCGCACATCGGCTCGGCCACGGAAGAGACGCGCTCCGCCATGGCCCGCATCGCCGCGACGGACGTGGCCCGCTTCCTGCGCGGCCAGACGCCGCTGCACGTGGTTGTATAGTCCGCCACCATGGCCCGCCTGAACCGCGCCGACTGCCTGCTGCTCATCATCGACGTGCAGGAGCGGCTCATGCCCGTCATCCACGAGCGGGCCGAGGTCGAGCGCAATATCGACCGGCTCGTGCGCGGCTGCCGCGTCCTCGACATCCCGGCCATCATCACCGAGCAGTACGTCAAGGGCCTCGGCGCGACCGTCGAGCCGGTGCGCCGCACGCTGCTCGAGACGTACGGCTACCGCCCGATCGAGAAGTCGTGCTTCAGCGCCTGGGGCTGCGGCGAGCTGCAGGCAGAGCTCCGGACGGTCAAGAAGCGGCAAATTCTCCTGGCCGGCGTCGAGGCCCACGTCTGCGTCTACCAGACCGCCGTCGACCTCCTCGGGAGCGGCCACGAGGTGTGGGTCATCGCCGATGCCGTCTCCTCCCGCACCCCGCGCAACCGCGAGGTCGCCCTGCAACGGATGGCGGCCGAGGGGGCGCGGATCAGCTCCACCGAGATGGCCCTCTTCGAGCTGCTCGTCGAGGCGGGGACGGAGGAGTTCCGGGCCGTCTCGCGGCTGGTGAAGTGATCCCGGGCAGAAGTCTTGCTCAAATAACTCGCAGGGCTCCGTACGCCCAACGAAGCCATGCGGACTGATGAGAAGCGGATCCTGGTGGTGGACGACGACGATGCCATCCGCTCGTTGTTGTTCACCGTTTTGCGCCGGCGCGGCCTAAAGGTGGACACGGCGCGCAACGGCGTCGAGGCCACGGAGCGCTGCGCGCGCTGCCGCTACGCCGTCATGCTCCTCGACCTGATGATGCCGCGCATGAGCGGCTACGAGGTCCTGGAGCGGCTGGAGAACATGCCACCCGACCAGCGGCCGTTCGTGATCGTGCTCACGGCCGGCCAGGAGCCGCGCAGCCTCAACCCCGCCATCGTCGCCGGCACGGTGCGCAAGCCGTTCGACATCGAGCTGCTTCTCGACACCGTGCTGGCCTGCATGACCACGCTCAGCTCGCTGGAGCAGGCGAAGGACTGCCCGCCCGCGGAGAGCGAGGAGCTGGGAGGCGGGGTGGTGAACTAGGCACCGCTGTCATCCTGAGCCTCGCAGAGGGCGAAGGATCTTCTGCCAAGCACGAGGAGATCCTTCGCCGTCGTCGCGGCTCAGGATGACAGCCGCGCACATGGCACGGCTTTTGACCTTATGAGCATCATGAGGAACATCAATGACGAGCCAAGAGTCCTGATCCTCGAAGACCAAGACGCGCTGCGCGTGCTGCTCTTCACCGTGCTTCGCCACCAGCCCCTCGGCGTCGACACCGCGGCCACCGCGGAAGAAGCGCTGCAGCGAGTGTCGACCTGCGACTACGCCCTGATCCTCATCGACATGAACCTTCCGGACGGCGCGAGCACGAGCTTCCTCCGCCGCTTCCATGAAGAGCGGCCGGAGGCGACGACGTTCGTCATCGCCGTCCGCGACCCCAACTCCGACGTGGTCATCGCGCCTGAGACGGCGGACGCGGTGCTGAACAAGCCGCTGGAGATCGACACCCTGGCCGAGGTCGTGCGGGAGTGCGCGCTGGTCGTGCCGCCGCCGGAGGAGCCGATGAACAACAACTGCCCGCCGGCGGAGAGCAACCTCCGGGCTCAGATGGACCGCGGCTCATCCTATAT
>DATEOX010000296.1:0-15153 GCA_035273585.1 Thermoanaerobaculia bacterium | reverse complement strand
TCCACCCCGTCACGCGTCGAGAGGTCGGCGTCCTTCGACGACACCGCGATCACCTCGGCGCCGGCGGCGCGCAGCGCGTCGGCGATGGCCAGACCGACCCGCCGCCGCCCGCCCGTCACGAGCGCGGTGCGGCCGGCGAGCGGGATCATGTCTCCTCCGACGGCCGCTCGCGCACCGAGAGCCAGCTTCCGAACCAGCCGGCGACCATCCCGCCCGCCACCAGCGCGGCGATCTTCTGCCAGGGGAGGAAGCCGGCGAAGAGGAAGCCCCACAGCAGCGAGCTCGATGGGGCGATCGTCCGTCGCGCGGCCTCGAAGATGGCGAAGAGCAGCGACACCGCCAGCACGCCGCCGAGGGTGCCCTGGAGGAGGCCTTCGATGAGGAACGGGCCGCGGATGATCCGCTCCGTGGCCCCCACCAGGCGCATGATCTCGATCTCCTCGCGGTAGAGCATCATGGTCAGGCGGATGACGTTGGCGATGGTGAACGCCGCCGCCACGGCGAGCACGCCGCCGGCCACGATGCCCGCCAGGTTGACGATGGAGACGATGCGCTTGAGCCGGTTCAGCCACTCCCAGTCGAACTGCACCTGCTCCACGCCGGCGATGCCGCGGAGCTGGGACATGTCCCGGTCGAAGCCGCGCGACTGGGCGATCTGCGGCGTCACCTCGATCTCGAAGGACGGCGGGAAGGGGTTCTCCTCCAGTTGCCCCACCACCTCCGAGAGGTTTGAGAAGTAGCTGCGGAAGCGCGCCAGCGCCTGCTCGCGGGTGACGAAGCGGCGCTGGGCGAGCGTCGGGCGCGCGGCGAGGAAGGCGTCGACGGCGCGGATCTCATCGTCGGTTGCCTCCGGCTCGAGGTAGACGTTCACCCGCGACTTCCCCTGCCACTGCGTCACGGCCCGCTCCAGGTTCTCGGCCACGAGCAGGAACGAGCCGAGGATCAGGAGCGAGATGGTGATCATCGCGACGGCGACGAAGCTCGTGCGCTTGGAGATCCAGATGCGCCGCACGGCCTCGCGGAAGAAGTAAGAGAAGGCGTTGGAGGGGACTTCGGGCTCGCGGCGGCCGGGGATGAAGTCGCGGGCCATCGTCAGGACGAGGCGAGGCCGAAGAGGGCGTCGGGGCGGGGCAACTTCTCCGGCTGTGGCGCCTTCTCTTCGGTGATGCGGCCATGCTCGAGGGTGATGACCCGCCGGCCGCTCGACTGGATCAGATCGCGGTCGTGCGTGGCCAGGAGGATGGTCGACCCGCGCAAATTCGCCTCGGAGAAGATCTGCACGATGTCGTGTGAGAGGTCGGGATCGAGATTGCCGGTCGGCTCGTCGCCGATGAGGATCAGCGGGTCGTTGATCAGCGCCCGGGCGATGGCCACCCGCTGCTGCTCGCCGCCGGAGAGTTGCGGCGGATAGGCATTCAGCTTGTGATGCAGGCTCACCGCGCGCAGCGCCTGGTAGGCCTTCTTCTTGTGCTCCCGCGGCGGCACGTTGAGGACGGTGAGGATGAAGGAGAGGTTCTCGAAGACGGTCATCCGCTCGATGAGCTTGAAGTCCTGGAAGACCATCCCGATCTCGCGCCGGAAGTAGGGGAGGTGGGACCGGCGCATGGCGGTGAGGTTCCGCCCGTTCACGATGATCTGCCCGTCGCTGGGAACCATCTGCCGGAGGATGAGCTTGAGCAGCGTCGACTTGCCCGCGCCGCTCGGCCCGGTGAGGAAGACGAAGTCGCCCTTCTCGACATGGAACGTCACGTCATGAAGCGCCGTGGAGTAGCGATCGAATTTCTTCGTGACGTGGTAGAAGTGGATCATGGTGTTGGGTCAGATGTGAGCTGCCTTCATTAAAACATGACCCGCTATCTCATCGTCGGCCTCGGCGGCTTCGCCGGCGCGATTGCGCGATACGGACTCGGCGTCTGGATCGGCTCGCTCTGGCGCCGTCCGTTTCCCCTCGGCACGTTCCTGATCAACATCAGCGGCTGCTTCCTCCTCGGCGCCCTCCTCGCGTTCGCCGCCGAACGCGCCTCGATCGGCGAGCCCTGGCGCCTCCTTCTCGCCACCGGCTTTCTCGGCGCCTACACGACGTTCTCCACGTTCGAGTACGAGACGTTCGCCCTCGCCCGCGGCGGAGCGGCAGGGTGGGCGGTGGCGAACGTGGTGGCGTCGGTGATCGTCGGGTACCTGGCGGTGCAGATGGGGGTGGCCATCGGACGGAGGTGAGCAGCGATGCCGAGCTACATCTATCCGCAGGATGCGGGCGTCGGACTGGCGGAGCGCTTCCCGCAGTGGGCGGCCGGCTATGAGGAGTGGCTCGGCATCGTCTCCGGTGCGCAGCCGCTGGCCTCCCTCCGCGCGTTGCGCACGCCTCCCCGGCCGTCCGGCCCGCGCTTGTTCGTCTCGCATCGCCAGGCGGACGGACCGTTCGCCCTGCGCATCGCGTATCTGGCCAGTCTCGGCGGATTCGAATATTGGGTCGACCTGCTCGATCCGATGCTCCAGGCCGGATCGCCCTGCGCATCGCAGCCGCTCTTCGCCGCGGCAGTAATCGAGATGGCGCTGGCGAACTGCACGCACATCATCGCCGTCATGACGCCGCAGACGCGCGGCTCGCTCTGGGTGCCATACGAGTACGGACGCATCCTCGAGGCTGCGGCCTCCCCGCGCCCGGCGGGATCGTGGCTGCACGTACAGTTCGTCGGGTTGCCGGAGTATCTCCTGTTCGGCGAGATGACGAAGACGGAGGCGGACATCACCGCTTGGCTGCAGCGGGAGCTCGGCGGCCCGGCCCCATCGCAGCCTTGGACGGGCGGGCCGACGACGCCCCTGCCATGACCGTCCACATCGCGTTCACCCTCCGTTCACTCCCGTAACCAATCGAAACAACGTGTAACGCGGCGAGGAAGACTCGCGGGCCGCGATCGCCGAGATTGTCGGCATGTCGAAATGCACGGCAGTGGTCCTGGCGATGGGGATCGCCGCGTCCGCGGGGGCGATCCCGACGCGGATCAAGGTCTCGAAGATCGATACGGGAATCGTCCTCAACGGCGACCTCTCCGACGCCGGGTGGCAGAAGGCGCAGCGCATCGAGACCTTCGTCGAGTACTACCGCGGGGACAACGTCGCGCCGCCGGTGACGACCACCGCTCTCCTCACGTACGACGCGCAGTACGTCTACGTCGGGTTCGACGCGCGCGATCCGCGGCCGGGGGAGATCCGCGCGCCGTACGTCGAGCGCGACCAGGTGCTGGCGGACCAGGACTACGTCTCCATTGCCATCGATACGCAGAACGACCACCGCTCGGCGATCATCTTCCGCGTCAACCCACGTGGCATCCAGGCGGACAGCGTCCTGAACGACGCGAACGGCAGCGAGGACTTTGCGCCCGACTTCTTCTTCGAGGCAAAGGCGCATGCGACGGCGGGCGGGTGGACGGCGGAGCTGCGCATCCCGCTCTCCTCGCTGCGCTACCCCGGCAGCGACCCGCAAACGTGGGGCGTGATCCTGACCCGCAACTACCCGCGCGACTTCCGCTACGTGATGGCCAACACGCCGATCCCGAAGAGCACGAACTGCTTCGTCTGCCACGCCGCGGAGCTGACCGGCCTGACCGGATTGCCGGCGGGCGGACATCTGACCCTCGCGCCGTACACCACGGCGAACCGCTACGAGCACGCCGAGTCGGCTCAGATGGTCGCCGACCCGATGCGCAGCGACGTCGGGCTCGACCTGAAGTGGAAGCCGAGCGCGAAGCTGACCGTCGACGGCACGCTCAACCCCGACTTCTCCCAGATCGAGTCGGATGTCCCGCAGGTCTCGGTCAACAGCCGCTTCGCCCTCGACTTCCCGGAGAAGCGCACCTTCTTCCTGGAAGGGGTCGACCTGCTCTCCACGCCGCTGCGCGCCGTCTACACGCGGGCCATCACCTCGCCGGCGTGGGGCGTGCGGGCCACGGGCGAGATGGGCCGCAACGCCTACACGATGCTCATCGCCGAGGATCGCGGCGGCGGGAGCGTGATCCTGCCCGGCCTGTACGGCTCGGAGTCGGTGGCGCAGGACTTCCGCTCCCGCGTCTTCGTCGGCCGCCTGCGCACCTCCCTCGGCAGCTCGTTCGCCGGGATGCTGGCCACGGCGCGCGAAGTCGAGGGCGGCGGCTACAACCGCGTCCTCGGGCCGGATGTGCTGTGGAAGCCGACGCCGGAGAACCGGATTGCCGCGCAACTGCTCTTCAGCGCGACGGAGAACCCGCGGCGCACCGATCTGAGCGCGCGCTTCGACGGCACCGCGTCGCGCGGGCACGCCATGCGCGCCTGGGGAACGCGCGATCGGCCGCGCTACGACCTCTTCGCCGAGGTGCAGGACATCTCACCCGGGTTCCGGGATGACAACGGGTTCATTCCGCGGGTCGGACAGCGCCTCGTGTACGGCGAGATCGGCGGGCACTGGTACCCGAAGGGCGGCTTCTTCAGCTACGTGCGGCCGTACTTCGCCGCGCAGCACAACGTGGCGTACGACGGCGGCGAATCGACGCGGCGGATGATCTTCCCCGGCGCGTACTTCGAGGGCAAGTACGGGAGCTCGGGCTGGATCACCTGGCGCGGCGCGGACGGCGAGCGCGTCGACGGCCGGATGCTCGGCTACCGCTTCCTGGAGTGGTCGCTGCGGGCGAACCCCATCCGCAGCCTGCCGGCGCTGCAGCTCAACGGCAACTGGGGAGAGCGGGTCGACTACACGCGCAGCCGCATCGGCCGCGGCGGGGTGCTCGATCTCTCATCGACCGTGCGTCCGACGGATCACCTCGAGCTCGCGGCCAGCGTGAAGCGCGACTGGATCGAGCGCTCCTACGCGGCGAACATCGAGCGGCTGAAGATGACCTACACGTTCACGGCGCGCTCGCTCGTCCGGCTCATCGGCCAGCACGAGGACACCGACCTCCGCTCCTCGCGCGACGGCGGCCTGTCGCTGTCCGCGCTCTACGGCTATCGGCTCAACTGGCAGACGGTGTTCTTCGTCGGCTACGGCGACCAGCGGACGCTGGACGACCGCGAGACGCTCCGCGCGAGCGGGAGGTCGATGTTCCTCAAGGTGGCGTATGCCTTCCAGCGCTGAGAACCTTCTCCAAGACCCCTCTCCCCGCAAACGGGGCGAGGGGTCTTGCGTAACAAATTGTCACAGCCGCGCCGTTGTCCCGATCCCTCGTGAGACGATATCCGTACACACGTCCCATGCGCCGCCTCTTCCGTCGATCCATCCTCTGGCTCCTGCCGGTGGTCATCGTTCCCCTCGGGGCGCTGCTGGTGATGCAGTACCGCTTCCTGCGCACGCTGGAGCGGAACACCGCCTCGGCGGAGCGGAACTGGCTGCGCAGCACGCTGGAGGACGTCAGCCGGGAGATCGAGGGCTACTACCGGACGACGTCCGACCGGACGCTGACCCTCACGCCGGAGGAGCTGCGCTCGCCGCAGGAGTTGGCCGAGCACTTCCGGCGCAACCCGCTGGCGGGGGCGAAGACCTACTTCACCATCCGCTACCACGTGATGGGCGAGGGCTCGTACTTCGATGCGCACGGGCGCGAGAAATCGCTCTCCGAGGATGAGGCGCAGGCGGTGAAGGTGGCCACCGTGTCGTGGGGCCTGCTGCACAAGCTGCAGAGCGTGATGCCCACCCAGGCGGTGGTGGTCGAGGAGCGCGATCCGCGCAACCGGGTGCTGCTCAAGCCGATCGCCGACGATGGGATGCACGTGACCGGCGTGGCCGGCGTGGTGCTGGACAACGAGGCGGCGCGGCGGGCCATGCTGCAGATCGCCGCCCGGACGGCGAAGCAGCGCTTCCAGGACTACAGCGACTTCGCCATCATGCTCGGCGAGCCGCGGCGGTTCGCGCCGCGCGGCGACGGCCAGCGCGACTTCATCTCCCAGCCGCTGCCCTTCCTCTTCACCGACTGGCGCGTCGGCATCCGCGACATCTGCGCCTCTCCCGAAGAGATCGCGGCCATCAACTTCCGCATCAACGCGATGTGGACCGGCGTGGCGGCGGCCATCCTCTGCGCGGCGATCGCGCTGGCCACGCATGCCGTGGCCCGGCAGGCGAAGCTCTCCCAGATGAAGAGCGACTTCGTCTCCAACGTCTCGCACGAGCTGCGCACGCCGCTCTCCTCGATCCGCGTCTTCGGCGAGTACATGCGCCTCGGAAGGGTCATGAAGCCGGAGAAGATCGTCGAGTACGGCGAGTACATCGAGGCGGAGAGCAGGCGCCTGACGCAGCTCATCAACAACATTCTCGACTTCTCCAAGATCGAGTCGGCGGACAAGAAGTACCACTTCGCCGAGGCGGACCTGACCTGTCTCGTCGGCGGCGTGGTGGCGGCGTTCGAGATGCCGCTGCGGGAGAAGGGCTTCTCCATCAACTTCGAGGGGCCTGCGATGCCGCTGCCGCCGGTCTCCATCGACAAGGACGCGCTGGCGCAGGCCGTGGTCAACCTGCTGGACAACGCGGTGAAGTACTCGGGCGAGCGGCGGGACGTGGCGGTGCGCATCGCGGCATCGCGGGACGAGGTGCGGGTCGAGATCAGGGACCACGGCATCGGCATCGCGCAGTCCGAGCAGAAGAAGATCTTCGACAAGTTCTACCGCGTCGGCAGCGGCCTCGTGCACGACGTGAAAGGCAGCGGCCTCGGCCTGGCCATCGTGAGCCACATCGTGAAGGCGCACGGCGGACGGGTGGAGGTGGCCAGCGCGCCCGGCGAGGGAAGCACCTTCACCGTCGTGCTCCCGCTGGCCCGCGCCGTGGCGGTGACAGCTCCTTCGAGAACGGAGTTCGCATGACCAGGATCCTCATCGTGGAAGACGACCCGGCGATGTCCGTCGCGCTGCGCGACGGCTTCGAGTTCGAGGGCAACAGCGTGGAGATGGCCGCGGACGGCGACGAGGGGCTACGCGCGGCCACGCGCGGTGATCATGACCTGATCATCCTCGACGTGATGCTGCCCAAGCTGAGCGGCCTCGACGTCTGCAAACAATTGCGTGCGAACGGGCAGGCTACGCCCATCATCATGCTCACCGCGCGCGGGCAGGAGATCGACAAGATCGTCGGCCTCAAGCTCGGCGCCGACGACTACGTGACCAAGCCCTTCAGCTTCATGGAGCTGACGGCGCGCGTGGAGGCGGTGCTGCGGCGCATGGCCCGCAAGTCGGTCGGCGAGGAGATCGCGTTCGGCGAGGTGCGCCTCGACTTCCGGACGTACCAGGCGACGCGCGCCGCGCGGCCGCTCGATCTGACGCCGCGCGAGTTCCGCATCCTGCGCTACTTCATCGACCACTCGAACGAGGTGGTCAGCCGCGAGGCGCTGCTCAATCACGTGTGGGGCTACGACAGCAGCGCCTTCACGCGCACGGTGGACACGCACATGGCCCGCCTGCGGCAGAAGATCGAGTCGACGCCGAGCGAGCCGCGGCACCTCATCACCGTGCACAGGGTGGGGTACAAGTTCGTGCCTTGAGATAGTTGCTGGTCATTGGTTGTTGGTAGAACCTGGTGTGCCTCTTCGCGCAAGGGCACACGAGGTTCTACCAGTAACCAGCAACTACGCGAAGCGTTCCAATATCCCCACCATCAGCGCCGTGAACTGCTTCTCCACCCGGGCGGTCGTGTCCATGACCTCCTGATGCGTCAGCTTCTGATTGAGGACGCCCGCGGCCATGTTCGTGATGCAGGAGATGCCGAGGACCGGGATGCCCATGTGGGCCATGGCGATCACCTCGGGCACGGTGGACATGCCCACCGCGTCGGCGCCGAGGGTGCGGAAGGCGCGGATCTCGGCGGGGGTCTCGTAGGTCGGGCCGGAGAGGGCGAGATAGACGCCTTCCTGCAGCGGCAGGTCCATCCCCTTCGCCACCTCTTTGGCGATGGCGCGCAGCGAGGCGGGATAGGCCTCGGTCATGTCGGGGAAGCGGACGCCGAGCGCGTCGATGTTCGGGCCGCGCAGCGGGTTCACGCCCATCAGGTTGATGTGATCGGAGATGAGCATCAGGTCGCCGGCTTGGTACGACGTGTTCACGCCGCCCGCGGCATTGGTCACCACGAGCTTCTTGATGCCGAGGCGGCCGACGACGCGCGCGAGGAGCATCACGTCCGTCATGTCGTGCCCCTCGTAGAAGTGCATCCGCCCGCTGAGGACGACCACCGGCAGCTTGCCCACGCGGCCGAGGATCATCCGGCCGGAGTGGCCGGCGACGGTGGAGGCCTTCGCGCCCGGGATGTCCGCGTAGGAGATCTCCGTCTCGACGTCGATGTTGGAGACGACGTTGCCCAGTCCGGACCCGAGGACGACGCCGACCTCCGGAGCGAGCGAGGAGCGGCTGCGGATGACGGCGACGGCTTTGTCGATGCTTTCAATCATGGGCGCGCATTGTAAGCCTGCTCAAAAACGTTGACTGCGGCGGACGCGTCCGCTATCAAGGTCCGACCCAAAACGCGGCAGCAAAACCGAGGAGAGAAAACATGGAGCGATTTTCCGCCCTGATCGGGTTCGTCCTCATTCTGGCGATCGCCTTTCTGCTGTCGAACAACAAAAAAGCCATCCGCTGGAAGACCGTGTTCTGGGGGCTGCTGCTGCAGATCGTCACCGCCATCTGCGTGCTGAAAGGGGAAGTGATCGCCGGCTACTTCGCCCCGGTCGCGCCTCTGGAGCGCTGGGCGGCGGCGCTCGTCTTCGTCGCTCTGACCGTGATCATCGCCGTGATCGCGCGCTACCTGCCGCCCGGCTCGCGCAAGCCGCTGTGGATCGTATACGCCGTCGTCGCCGCGTATCTCTTCCTCGCCTACAACCTGCTGGCCTACCTCTTCGAGAACCTGAAGGAAGTGGTCAACAAGTTGATCGGCTACACGGCCGAGGGCTCGAAGTTCGTCTTCGGCCCGCTGGGCGATCCGGCCTCGAAGTCGATCGGCTTCGTCTTCGCCACGATGGTCCTGCCGACCATCATTTTCATCGCCTCGATCTTCGCCATCCTCTACTACCTCGGCGTGATGCAGCTCATCGTGCGCGCCTTCGCCAAGGCCATGACCCGGTTCATGGGCGCGTCGGGCGCCGAGTCGACCTCCGTCGCGGCGTCGATCTTCATGGGCCAGACCGAGGCGCCGCTCACCATCCGGCCGTTCCTGCCGGAGATGACCATGTCCGAGCTGATGACCATCATGACCGCGGGCATGGCCCACATCTCGGGCGGCATCATGGCCGCGTACGTCCTGGTGGCGAAGGTGGACGTCATCCACCTGCTGACCGCCGTGATCATGACCGCGCCGGGAGCGATCATGATGGCCAAGATCATCGTGCCCGAGGTCGACCAGCCGAAGACCGGCGGCGACGTCGAGGTGGTGGTGCCGAAGCAGGACGTGAACGTGATCGACGCCGCCGGCCGGGGCGCGATCGAAGGGCTGCATCTGTCGCTCAACGTGGCCGGCATGCTCATCGCGTTCATCGCCCTCGTGGCGCTCGTCAACGGCATCTTCGGCGGCGTCCACGACTGGCTCGTCCGCGCCGCACCGGCCATCGGCATCTGGTTCCCGGCCTCCCTGGACATCCTTCTCGGCTGGGTCTTCCGCCCCATCGCCTGGGCCATGGGCGTCTCCTGGAAGGACAGCCTGACGGTGGGCAACCTCCTCGGCACGCGCATGGTGCTCAACGAGTTCGTCGCCTTCGCCAAGCTCGGCGAGCCGGGCGTCGGGAGCAGCCTCGACCCGCGCAGCTTCGTCATCACGACATACGCGCTGTGCGGCTTCGCCAATTTCTCCTCGATCGCCATTCAGATCGGCGGCATCGGCTCGCTCGCCCCCTCGCGCCGCGGCGACCTGGCCCGCCTCGGCCTGCGCGCCATGCTCGCCGGCACGCTGGCGAACTTTTTGACGGCGACGATCGCGGGGATGCTGTTGTAGTTGCAGCTAGGCGAGCGCGCGCAGCGCGCGAGCCATGTCCTCTGGCAGCGCCGCCTCGAACGTCATGACCTCCCCCGTGCGCGGGTGGGGAAGGGTGATGCGCGCGGCGTGGAGGGCCTGGCGATCGAGCGCGGCCAGCGCCTTCTGCACCTTCTTGTCAGGGATGCCGCGCCACTGGGGGCCGGAGTAGACCGGGTCGCCGACGATGGGGTGGCCGAGGTGCTTCATGTGCACGCGGATCTGATGGGTGCGGCCGGTGCGGAGGCGGAGGCGGACGAGCGACGCGTGCCGCAGGCGCTCCAGTACCTCGTAGTCGGTGATCGCGCGGCGGCCGCCGGCCACGACCGCCATCCGCTTGCGGTCGCGCGCGTCGCGGCCAATGGCGGCATCGATCGTGCCTTTCGCCTCCTTCGGCGTGCCGTAGACGAGGGCGAGGTACTCCTTGCGGACGGCATCGGTGTTCCAGGCCTCGGTGAGCCTGCGGTGCGCTTCGTCGCCCTTGGCGATGAGCATCACGCCACTGGTGTCCTTGTCCAGGCGGTGAACGATGCCTGGGCGGAGCTCGCCGCCGAGGCCGCTGAGGTCACGGATGTGAAACAGCAGGGCGTTGACCAGGGTGCCATCGGCATGACCTGCGGCAGGATGGACGACGAGGCCGGCGGGCTTGTCGATGACGACGAGATCGGCGTCCTCATAGAGAATGATGAGAGGGATTTCCTGAGATTCGACGGAGGTGGGGACAGGCGGCGGAAAGTCGATGGCGACCTGCTGGCCGGCGGCGACGCGATGCGACGGTTTTGTCGCCACCTCCGTATCAATGCGAACATGCCTTTGGTCGATCAGTCTGGCGAGAAAACTCCGGCTGAAGTCGGGGAAAAGCTCGCTCAGTGCGCGGTCGAGTCGCAGCCCATCGAGATCGGGGCGGACGGTCTGGATGCGCGGTGTCGCGGCCGCGGACTCGTTCGATTCAGAGTTCATGGAAAGTTTGGAATCGGCTCCGGCACTTCGTTTAGAATGTAAGCGATTGTGCCTTCACGCAGTCTGACTACACAAACGAATAGGTGTAAAGGGGAGACTATGTTCAATTTCAAGAAGCTCGGAGTTGCTCTCGTCGTCGCGATGTGCGCTACCGCTGCGATGGCGAGCAACTTCCGCGGCGCCGATCAGGTTTACGTCCCGGCCGCCGGTCATCTCGCTGGCGCCACCGGCACGTTCATCTCCGATGTCTATATTTCGAACCTGACAGACGATCGCGTGACTGTTTCGGTCAACTTCGTTCAGGGCACTTCGGGCGGGCAGTCGACGTTCAACAATCTATTCACCCTCGCGCCGCGCGAGCGGCGCGAGTTCGTCGACTTCGTCGGCGTTCAGCTCAACCTCTCCAGCGGCTTCGGCCAGCTCATCTTCAGCGGCTGCAAGGAGAACACGGACTGCGGCCCGGCCACCCAGGACATCTTCGGCTTCAGCCCGAACTTCCGCAACATCAGCGTCGAGAGCCGCATCTACTCCATCCCGCCGGGCACCACGCTCTCGCAGAACCCGCCGACCACCGGCCAGCTCTTCTCCGGTTTCCCCTGGTACAGCTTCGTCTCCCAGGATCAGGCCGCGAACGGCCTGGACAAGGTCTTCATCACCGGCATCCGCCAGAACGGCAACCCCGGCCAGGCCGGCACCTCCCGCGCGAACATCGGCTTCTCCAATGCCTCGCAGTTCTCCACCACCACGATCGTGGTCAAGCTCTTCAACGGCGCTACCGGCGCACAGGTGGGCAACGAGTTCACCCAGACGCTCAGCCCGCTCGGCCACGCCCAGGCGAACCTCACCGCCATGTTCCCCGGCGTGAGCGGCACGAACTTCTTCGCCACCGTCGAGCAGCGCAACTCGCAGCCGACGGGCGACCAGCCCGACACCTGCAAGCCGAACGGCTGCCCGGCGTTCTTCGCCTACGGCTCGGTGCTGGACAACGCCTCGGGCGACGCCACGACGCTCGAGTCGCAGTACTTCAAGCCGCTCAGCGACAACCAGATCGCCTGCATCTACAACCCGTCCAATGCCTCGTGCAAGAACGTGCAGTCGATCCGCCGCGCTGCCAAGCACATCTTCTGAGATCAAGCGCTTCTTTAATTACGGAAGGCCGCGCAGCGATGCGCGGCCTTCCCGTTTTTTTCGCGTATCGCAACACGCGGCGTTCCCGCCGCCGTACGATCATGCACAGACGATGATGCAGTTTCCCCGCACCCGGCGCGTCCAGCGCATCCATCTGGCCCAGCCGGTCGTTGCCCGCCTCGGGGCCGCCTCCGTCGTTCTGGTCGACATCAGCGTCCTCGGCGCGCGCGTCGAGCATCACATGCCCCTCGCCGCCGGCAACCGGGCCCATCTCGCCTTCCGCTGGGACGACTCCGACATCGTCGCCGACTGCCGGGTCGTCCGCTCCCGCCTGGAGCGCTTCTCCGTCGGCTCGGATGGCCTGACGGTCTACCACTCCGGCCTGGAGTTCGAGAACCTGGCCGGCGACACCCGCAGCAGGCTCAAGGAGATGATCGGCTGCTTCATCACCCGAGCGCTGGAGGAGCAGAAGCTCAACGCGCGGGGCGTCGTGCCGGCCCATCAGCTCGAGCGGATGCCCATCTTCCGCCGCGGCGGCCAGCTCACGGCGAACTCGAAGGAGATGAAGGAGACGGTCGGCGCCTCCGCCCTCCCCACCTCCCGCCTCATCGCCGACAGCGGCTACGTCTGCTACTCGCTGGTCCACAACCAGTGGAAGAAGAAGCGCACCCACGACCCCGGCCAGCCAGCCGACGGCTTCACCATCTCCGCCCTCGAGGACCCGGAGCAGTGCTCCCTCCTCTGCGACGCCTACGTCAGCTCCGATCCCAGCGGCCGCCGCCTGATCCAGCTCTTCTCGCAATTGAGCATCGCGGACGGGGAGGGGATCGCACCAGGGCGGTTCGATCCGTAGGAGGCGACAACCGTGTCATCCTGAGCCCCGCAGAGGGCGAAGGATCCGTACCTTCAGGCGCGGCGCGAGATCGGTACGGATCCTTCGCCGTCTTCGCGCCTCAGGATGACACGCCACGGGTCGTCTTCCGCTCGGCCGAGGCGGTCAACACCTTCCTCCGTTCGGCGATCGCGGCCATGCCCTCACCTTCCAAAAAGAAGCGCCCTTCCTAGCCCCCGCGCCACCGCCCAAAACAGGGAATCTCCAACGCCTTCAGCAGGTTGTTTCGACCCGCAGCAAGGTGGTACAATTCGACGGCTTTCGAGAAGGACTTATGTCGAAAGCGGCCGTTTAGGCCGCTTTTTTTGTTGATACGAAAAGAATATGGGCGCGCTACCCGATGCGGTCGAGCAGCAGATCGAGAAGATCGTCGGATCCGAAGGGCTGGAGCTCGTCCATATCGAGTACAAACGGCAGGGGCGGGGTTTCCTCCTCCGCGTCGACATCGACAAGGAGGGGGGCGTCAACATCGACGACTGCCAGCTCATCTCGCAGCAACTGAGCACCTGGCTGGACGTCGAGGACCCCATCCCGGGCGAGTTCGAGCTGCAGGTCTCGTCGCCCGGCCTCGACCGCAAGTTCTACCGCCACTCCGACTACGACAGGTTCCGCGGCCGCAAGGTGAGGGTCAAGACCTCCCGGGCCGTCCGCGGGCTGCACGTGGTCGTCGGCACTCTCAAGGATTTCGACGGGAAGCGCATCGTCGTGACCGATCCGGTCATGAAGAAGGACGCCGACTACGAGATCCCGCTCGAAGACATCAAGGAAGCCCGGTTGGAAGTGGAGATCTGAACGGATGTTTAACGACAAGGACATCAAGGCGCTGGCGTACGAGAAGTCGATCGACGTCGATCGCGTTTACAAGGCGCTGGAAGACGCGCTCTCGACCGCCGCGCGCAAGTACTACAAGACCCGCGAGCCGCTGGAGGCGGAGATCGACCGTACGAACGGCACGATCGTCGTCTGGGTGCTGAAGGAAGTCGTCGAGGACGAGAACCAGATCGAGGACCCGCAGGCCCAGTGGACGCTGGAGCACGCGCGCAAGGCCGATCCGACGGCCGAGGTCGGCGGCACCATCCGCCTCACGTACATCACCAAGGAAGTCGTCGACGTGGTGAAGGATCCGAACACCCAGATCCGCACCTACGAGGCGCAGAAGATCGACTCCGAGGTCGAGCAGGGGGATGAAGTCAAGATCCCGCTCACCAAGCCGCCCGACGAGCTGGGGCGCATCGCCGCCCAGTCGGCCAAGCAGGTCCTCTACCAGAAGGTCCGCGAGGCGGAGCGAGAGAAGGTCTACAACGAGTTCAAGGACAAGCACGGCGAGCTGGAGAACGGCTACGTCAAGCGCTTCGAGCGCGGCGACATGATCATCGACCTGAACGGCAAGACGGAGGGCATCATCCCCCGCTCCCAGCAGTCGCGCGCCGAGCGCTACTCGCAGGGCGACCGGATCAAGGCCGTGATCGTCGACGTGCACACTCAGCCGAAGGGGCCGCAGGTGGTGCTCTCCCGCACCGACCCGCGCCTCCTGATCAAGCTCTTCGAGATGGAAGTGCCGGAGATCTACGACGGCACCGTCGTGATCAAGGGCGCGGTGCGCGAGCCGGGCGAGCGGGCGAAGATCGCCGTGATGTCCCGCGAGCGGGACGTCGATCCGGTCGGCGCCTGCGTGGGCATGAAAGGCAGCCGCGTGCAGTCCATCATCCGCGAGCTGCGCGGCGAGAAGATCGACATCATCCCCTGGAACGAGGACATCGTGGTCTTCGCCCAGAACTCCCTCGCCCCGGCGAAGATCACCCGCGTCTCGGTGACGAGCGACGAGATGGCCCACCGGCCGCACCTCGACGTCATCGTCGACAACGACCAGCTCTCGCTGGCCATCGGCAAGCGCGGGCTGAACGTCCGCCTCGCGGCGGAGCTGATCGGGGCGAAGATCGACATCAAGTCGGAGGAAGAAGTGAAGGGCGAGGTCGCGGACGCGCTCTCGGCGATGCTCCAGGAAGCGATGGCCGAGGCCCGCGCGGCGACGAACGTCCACGAGGTGGAGGGGCTGCCGGCCGAGTGGGCCGACAAGCTCGAGGATGCCGGCTACGACGACCTCGACTCGATCCTCAACGCGTCGATCGAGGACCTCACGGCGATCGAAGGCGTCGACGAGGAGACGGCCCAGCAGATCCTGGACATGGCCCGCAAGAGCGAGCAGGTCGAGGAAGACGAAGCCCCCTCG
>DATEOX010000295.1:0-6102 GCA_035273585.1 Thermoanaerobaculia bacterium | reverse complement strand
CGATGCTCTTCTTGCTGCATTTTCGCGTCGGGAACTAGTGTGTCCGCAACCGTTCGCCGTCGCCCTGCGCCAGCGCCACGCCGAGAGCCTCCGCCGCGCTGACGTTCCGTAAGCCGCGGGCTAAGAGCGAGGCCCGCCTCTCGTGCCGCATGGATGAAGAATGTCACGCTTTTTGTGATGACATCGGGCGTGCCCGAGAATGCCGCCTCGAACTCCTTGCGTAGAGCCGCTGGTGTCGTGTTAATCAACGGGTGGTTCACGATTGGCGCGTAGTGTTCGTTCAACAACTCCATGACGAAGTTGCTCCACGCCGCTGCATCTTGGGTAGCGATGACCGCCTGGTGCATTGCCTCAGTTGGCTTGTTCTGATCGTCCACGAGCCCGAGGAAACGGACCGCAGCCCTCAGTTGCGACCTCGACCCCCCTGACATGTTGCCGTACACCGAGTTATCGACAACGATCGGTACGCCTCCACTCGCACGTAGGCCGGTCAGGAAGTTCTTGAATGTCGCGAATGACGTGTAGGGCGCCGTCGTCTTCGGTCCGCGTCCTTGAGGTAATTCGTTTTCGACGCTCATTACGACAAGTATAGGCGCTTCGGACTCGCGTTGCAAGCAAGTCCACCTTCTTTGTGACGGAAAAGGACGTAACCGCACGTTTTGTCCAGAACGACGCCGCCGAGTATAGTCATCTTTCCTGCAACGTTAGGCTTGATGTGATAGAGCGACAATCTGGCAGCGACGGAACCTTGAGAGAAGCGCCGAGTCCGATCATGTCGGTAACCCTATAGCTAGTAACCAATTAGCCTCAGTTTCTCTCTCGTATTCTCGCTGCCTTGCACCTTCTGCGACCGCCAGATCGTCGTGCCATCACATCAAGCAGAACGTTCGACGGAACGGAAATTAGTAGGTTGGAGGAGCGCTTCCGCGGATTTCTGAAGCGTCTCGACCGAGCACCGCGCCGTCCGCAGAGCTTTTGAACTATGGGGCGTCGCAAACTTGTGTTCCGACGAGTTAGCGCAGGTCAGCGGTGTTGTCTCGCCCTTCGGCACCCTTTGATCAGGTGCTTAGCACTTCGCCATGCCTCTGAAGAGGCCCGCAAGAGATCAGGGCGACGGGGGCACTAACCGCTCCGTCGATGGCGCGGCGCCGAACGCGTCGCGCCACACCCGCCGGAACTGGCGGGACGTCTCGAAGCCGCAGCGCTGGGCCACGGCCTCGATGCTCAGCATCGGATCGTGCAGCAGCGCGCGGGCGCGCTCCAGGCGGACGCGCGTGGCGAAATCCTTCACCGAGATGCCGGTCTCGCGGCGGAAGACGCGCGTGAGGTTGCGGGAGCTCATCCCCGCCACCTCGCCCAGGTCGGTGAGCGTGTACTTCGCATCGGGGTTCTGCACCAGCCAGTCCTGGATGCGGTGCACGCCGGGATGGAGATGCGTCCGGTAGTCGAGGTAGATGCTGTGCTGCTGTTGGGCGCCCTCGCGGCGGATGTAGACCACCATCTCCCGGGCGATCTCCGCGGCGAGGAGCGGGCCGTGCGCCTGCTCGATCATCGCCAGGGCCATGTCGATGCCGGATGCGATGCCGGCGCTGGTCGTCACCGTCCCATCGGTCACAAAGAGCCGGTCGGCGAGGACGCGCGCGGCGGGGAAGCGGCGCTGCAAATCGGCCGTGCGGGCCCAGTGCGTCGTGCAGCGGCGGCCGGCGAGCAGGCCCGCATCGCCGAGGACGAACGCGCCGGTGCAGACGGAGGCGACGTGCGCGCCGGCCGCGTGCGCGTCGCGCAGCCAGCGCAGCACCGAGCGCTCGATCCGCTCCGTGGCCCGGTAGGGCATGCCTGGGACGATGACCAGGTCGCCGGCCGCGACGGCCGGCAGCGGTTCGAGATCGGCGATGGTCACACCCTGGTCGCAGCGGACGCGCTCGTGCGTCGAGCAGAGGCGGATGCGGTAGCGGGGCCGCGTGCGCGCGGCCTCGCTGAACACCTGCAGCGGCCCGGCGAAGTCGAGCACCTCGACTTCCGGCAGGAGGAGGAAGATCACCTGTTGGATGGCGTCAGCGCTCCTTCCAGTTCCCCGACCAGCTCGCCCACCTTGGCAATGCGGGCGAAGCGACCCCGCAGCACCCACTCGGTGTGCCGGGTGATGCTGTCCGTGTCGTACTCCTCGCCCGTCTCCGCGTCGACGATCGGAAAGGTCAGCGTGGCCTCGGTGACGAAGTCGACGTCGTAGCCGAGGTCGGCCCCGACACGCGTGGTCGTCTCGCAGCACTGCTCGGTCTGGATGCCGGTGACCACGATGCGCGTGATGCCGAGGGCGTCGAGGCGCTGCTGGAGATCGGTGGAAGTGAAGGAGTTGCGGGTGTTCTTGATGAGGAGCAGCTCGCTCTCCCGCCGCCGGATGAAGTCCATCAGCTTGAAGTGCGGGCTGTCCCGCTCGAAGCCGCGGTCTTCGTCCGTGTGAAGGATGAAGATGACCGGCAGCTCGGCGGCGCGCCAGGCATCGATGAGCGCCGCCACGTTGCGCTCGAATTGCGGATTGTTGCGCCGCTCCCAGCGCGGCAGGGCTTTGAAGGAGTCCTGGACGTCGACGACGATGAGCGCGGAACGTTCGATCGGTTGCTTGTTCATGGGAGCAATGTATGGCCGCGTTTGGTGGAGCGAGGGACCGCTACCGGTCATTTTGAGCCAAAGACGTTGGCGGTTGTCGGTGATCCGTCGTCGGTAGCATAATCAACTCACAACCGACAACTAAACGGAGATCCACATGGACCAACCGAAGAAAACCTTGCCCTGGCGCGAAGTGGCGGTCGTGATCGCGTCGATCGCCATGTCGGCGGCGGCCATCTACTTCTGTGTGCGGCAGCAGGTGATGTGGGTGCTCACGCCGTTGCCGGCGCTGCTCGGCATCGTCTACCACCTCGTCAACCTGGCGCCGCGGTACGACAACCGGCGGGCGCTGTTCGACAGCTACAAGCGCTTCGTGGAGCGGTTCGAGCTGAACTGGAGCGGCGCGCTGAGCGTGGACGACCTGCCGCGCGTGAGCGAGGACCTCGCCGAAGACCCGTCGCTCCATCAGCCCAAGCTCTCCGCGACGCTGTGGGGAGCCGCGGTGCTCACGGCCGTCTTCTCCATCCCCGCCGCGGTTGGCGGGGGCGGGCTGGACATGACGAAGAATCTGAGCGACGCCGGACGCGGCCTCGTCTACGCCGGCCTCGGCGTGTACGCCTGGGTCCTGATCATGATGGTCGGCCGCATCAACTCCGGCGGCATGAGCGCCCGCTTCATGATCACCGCCTCCATCCGCTCCGCCGTGGCCATGGTCCTCGGCTATGCCGTCGGCGCCACCGGCCTGATCAAGTCCGACTTCCTCGCCGGCAACGCCGTCTACTTTTTGACCGGACTGTTTTACCCCATGGCCCTCGACTACCTGAAGGCCACCGCGCGCAAGGTCTTCCATCAGAAGGAGCCGGTCACCAAGTCGCTGCCGCTGGAGATGGTGGACGGCGTGGACGACGTGGTGGCTGACGTCCTGACCGAGCTCGGGGTGTGGGAGGTGCAGCACCTGGCAACCGCCGACCCCGGCATCCTGACCGTGCGCAGCCTCTTCTCCTTCAGCCGCGTCACCGACTGGATCGACCAGGCCATCCTCATCGTCTACGTGCGGGAGAAGATCGTCGACCTCCGCGCGCTCGGCATCCGCGGCGCGACGGACATCGTCTCGCTGATGAAGTCCGCGCGGAGCAGCGACGCGGCGAAGCGTCAGGAGGCGGCCAATACGCTGACCAAAATGGCCGCGGCCCTCGGCGTCGAGCAGCACGTGGTCGACGTGATGGCCGGTACGATCGTCGACGACTACAAGGTCAACCTCCTGGCCGACCTCTCCCAGCACGAGTACGAGCACGAGGGGACGCCCTCCGCCCCCGAGGCGAAGACGATGGTGGAGGCGGGCAGCCCGATGCTCTCCGCGCGCGGCGACGACAAGTCGTACATTTCGCCGGCCCTCGTCCGACAGACGATCGTCGACTGGGTGAACCGCGGCCTGCAGGAGGAAGCCGCCGCCCGCGCCGCCGAGTTCCGGGCCCAGAACCCCGACACGCCCGCCCCGACCGCCGACCAACTGACCGCCGGCTACAACGAGGCGGTGGAGGCCGCCCTCAAGCGCGCCCTCTCCGGCATGCGCCCGACGCCAGGCGCGCAGATGCGCAACGTGTACGAGTCGGCGTTCATGGGGGAGCTGGGCTAAGGAATGTAGGGCCGGCTCTCCAGCCGGCCCAAACGAGGCATACGGATCGGCCCCATTGGGCCGGCTGGAGAGCCGACCCTACATTATCATCGTCGTCTTGTCCGACAACCCCACCTTCCTCCGCACGCCGTGGACGACGAGCATCGATCTCGAGCGGAAGCTGACCGAGCAGCGGCTCCTGAGCGAGCAGCTCGAGCTCCTCGGTACGGCGGTGCATGTGATGGGGGAGGGGATCGCCATCCTCACGCCGGCCGTGGAGGCCCTCGGACCGCGCATCGCGTTCGTCAATGACAGCTTCTGCGCGCTGTACGGGCTCGGGCGGGAGGAGGTCATCGGGCAAACGCCGGTGATCTTCGGCGTGGTCGAGCGGCACCAGGCCATCTTCGACGCGCTGCTCCATCACGTCTTCGAAGGCCGGCCGTTCGACGCCGAGGCGACGGCGCGGCGGAAGGACGGGCGGGAGTTCGAGCTGCAGGTGCAGCTCGTGCCGGTGGAGGATGGCGGGCAGCTCACGCACTGGGTCGCCTTCCTGCGCGACGTCACCGCGGCCAAGACCCAGGTCTCGATGCTCCGCCACCAGGCGATGCACGACGGCCTGACCGACCTGCCGAACCGCACGCTGCTCTTCGACCGGCTGGAGAAAGCGATCCACAACGCGCGCGAGTCGCGCAGCGCGCTGGCCCTGCTGCTGATGGACCTCGACCGCTTCAAGGAAGTGAACGACACGTTCGGCCATCACTTCGGCGACGCGCTCCTCAAGCAGGTCGCGTTTCGGTTGCGCAACCAGCTCCGCGAGGACGACACCGTCGCCCGTCTGGGCGGCGACGAGTTCGCCCTCGTCCTGCCCGACGTGGGCGACGCGAACGATGCGGCGACCAAGGCGCGCAACGTCCTCAACACTCTCCAGCAGCCGTTCGTCGTCGAGGGACAAGTGCTGGAGGTTGGGGCCAGCATCGGCATCGCCCTCTATCCGCATCACGGCCTCGACGCGCGGACGCTCCTCCGCCGCGCGGACGTGGCCATGTACACGGCCAAGCAGTCGCAGCTCGGCTACAGCTTCCACCGCGAGGACCACGAGCCGGGCAGCGCCGACCAGTTGGCGCTGGTGGTCGAGATGCGCCACGCGCTGGAGCGCAACGAGTTCGAGCTCTTCTATCAGCCGAAGTTGCACCTCAGGAGCGGCCTGGTCACGCGCGCCGAAGTGCTGCTGCGCTGGAACCATCCGCAGCGGGGCATGCTCGCGCCGGGGGTGTTCATCCCGATCGCCGAGCGGACGGGGCTCATCCGGCCGATCACCGACTGGCTGCTCAACCGCGCGCTGCAGCAGGTGCGGGAGTGGCAGGACGCGGGCAAGCCGGTGCACGTGGCGGTGAACATCTCGGCCAAGAGCTTGCTCGAGCAGACGCTCCCCTCCAAGATCCATGCGCTGCTGGAGAAGTGGCGCCTCGATCCGCGCTTTCTGAAGATCGAGATCACGGAGAGCAGCATCATGGCCGATCCGGCCCACGCGCTGGCCATCCTCTCCCTGCTCCAGTCTCTGGGCGTGCGGCTGTCGATCGACGACTTCGGCACCGGCTATTCGTCGCTCACGCACCTGCGCCAGCTCCCGATCGACGAGATCAAGATCGACAAGTCGTTCGTGACCGGCATGACCACGAGCGACGCCGACGCGTCGATCGTCCGGACGGTGATCGATCTCGCGCACAACCTCGGCAAGCAGGTCTGCGCCGAGGGGGTGGAGGATGAGGAGACCTGGCGCGTGCTGCGGGAGATGGGCTGCGACCTCGCCCAAGGCTATTGGATCAGCCGCCCGGTGAGCGCGGAGGGGTTGATGCAGTGGCTGGAAGAGACGGGGTGGG
>DATEOX010000294.1:0-5329 GCA_035273585.1 Thermoanaerobaculia bacterium | reverse complement strand
TCGTCCCCCGCTCGGTCATCGAGCGGCTGCACCTGCAGCCGGGCCTCCTCCTCTCCGGCAGCGCCCGCCGCACCGGCAACGGGCTGGAGCTCGTCGGGCTGGAGCAGGTGGAGGGGATGGCGCTCGAGGAGTACCGCGAGTCGCGTCGCCCCTTCTCGGAGCTGATCTCCATCGACCCGAACGAGAAGTTCCACCTGGAGACCGACCCGGACCGCCTCACCACGCGCGTCATCGACCTCCTCTCCCCCCTCGGCAAGGGCCAGCGCTGCCTCGTCGTCGCCCCTCCCAAGGCGGGCAAGACGACGCTGCTGAAGGACATCGCGCACGGCATCAATCGCAACCATCCAGACGTCACGGTGATGGTCCTCCTCGTCGATGAGCGCCCGGAGGAGGTCACCGACTTCCGCCGCTCGGTGGAGAAGGGCGAAGTCATCGCCTCCAGCTCGGACGAGACGGCCGACAACCACATCCTCATCGCCGAGGTCGTGCTCGAGAGGGCCCGGCGCCTGGTGGAGATGAAGAAGGACGTGGTGATCCTCTGCGATTCGATCACGCGCATGTCGCGCGCCTACAACAACGAGCAGCGCGGGTCGGGCAAGATCCTCTCCGGCGGCATCGACGCCCGGACGATGGAGAAGCCGCGGCGCTTCTTCGGCGCGGCGCGCAACGCCGAGGAGTGGGGATCGTTGACGATCGTCGCCACGGCGCTGGTCGACACCGGCTCGCGCATGGACGAGGTGATCTTCCAGGAGTTCAAAGGCACCGGCAACACGGAGATCGTCCTCGACCGCGGCCTCTTCGAGCGCCGCATCTTCCCCGCCATCAACATCGCCCAGACCGGCACGCGCAAGGAAGAGAAGCTCCTCCCGCCGACGGTCCTGCCGAAGATCCACACCCTGCGGCGGGCCCTGGCCGGCACGGATCCGATGACGGCCATGAAGATGCTCCTCGAGCGCCTGCAGAAGTTCCCGACGAACGAGGCGTTTTTGAAGAGCTTCTGAGGCGAAGTCAAACCGTTATCGGTTGTCGGTGGTCGAGAGGGCCGCCGACGACCGACGACGACTTCCATCCACCCCGCCTGTCAACTCTCGCCCGATTCCTTTGACCTCCGCCCGGCGATAGGCTAACTTACGCCGCACAAACCTTCGGTACCCCGCAGCCCAGATTGTGCCCGCGGGAGCCGGGCGCCACACCACTTCAGTCAACGTCTCTAGGAGGCAATATGCATCATCGCAGTCGGAGTCTCTTCTTCGCGCTGACGTTCGTGCTCTGCATCGCCGGCACGGCGCTCGCGCAGTCGGGCAACCTGACCACCGGCGGCATCACCGGCAAGGTCACGGACTCGAGCGGCGGGGCCCTTCCGGGCGTCACCGTCACGGCCACCAATCAGGACACGGGCCTGAGCCGCAACGTCGTCACCGAAAGCGACGGCCAGTACCTCATCGGCCTCCTCCAGCCGGGACGCTACCGCGTCGAGGCGGAGCTGGCCGGGCTGGGCAAGGCCGCCGTCCCCAACGTCACGGTCCTCCTCGGCAACAACACCAAGACGGACATCAACCTCAACCCGCAGGTGAGCGAGACCGTCACCGTCACGGCCACCGCGCCGGTGGTCGACCCGACCCAGTCGGGCCTCTCGAACTCGGTGACGGAGAAGCAGATCGAGAACCTCCCCATCCTCACCCGCGACTTCCGCGCCCTGGCCACCCTCACCCCGGGCGTCAACGAGTCGTTCGGCGGCCGCGTGCAGGCCAACGGCGCGCGCGGCATCGGCACCGACTACAACATCGACGGCGCGAACTCCAACTCGGAGTTCTTCGGCGAGCAGACCGGCGGCACCCGCGCGCCGTTCACCTTCTCCCAGGCCGCCATCAAGGAGTTCCAGGTCATCCGCTCCCAGTACAACGCGGAGTACGCCCGCGGCGTCGGCGCCACGCTGAACGCGATCACCAAGAGCGGCACGAACGACGTCGACGGCGAGGTCTTCGCCTTCCTGCGCAAGAAGAGCTGGGCCGCCACCCGTCCGACGGTGATCAACGGCATCACCGCCTCGGAGAGCTTCCGGGCCAAGGACTCCACCCAGCCCGGATTCGCCATCGGCGGGCCGATCATGCGCGACAGGCTCTTCTATTTCCTCAACGCCGACTTCCAGCGCCAGAAGCTTCCCATCCTGGCCAACGACTTCACCACCCGCGCGGAGTTCACCGCCCTTCCGGCGGCCACCCAGCAGGCGTTCTTCAACAAGTACCAGGCCATCGTCGGCTACCCGTACCAGCAGGAGACGACGTACGACCAGACCTTCGACCAGAACACCTACCTGGTCAAGCTCGACGCGAACGTCGGCTCGAACAACCACTTCTCCCTGCGCGACAACTACTCCGACTTCCACAACGCGAACAACCAGACCGGCTTCCAGCTCCTCTCCAACCAGGGCGACGAGCACGACAAGTTCAACCAGCTCGTCGGCACCGGTGAGACGGTCTTCACCAACTCGCTCTTCAACCAGGTCATCGCTCAGTACGAGAAGCAGGAGCGCCCCATCGACCCGACCGTCTCCGGCTTCCCCGAGACGACCATCCGCATCGGCACGGCCACGATGACCTTCGGCAACATCAACTTCCTGCCGAACAACACCACGGAGAAGAAGTACCAGTTGAAGGACTCGCTGACCTACATCCTCGGCGCGAACACCTTCAAGGGCGGCGTGGAGTACCTGAGCGTCGACTTCGCCAACCTCTTCCCCCGCTTCAGCCGCGGCCAGTACCAGTACAACTCCGTGCAGGACTTCATCAACAACGTGCCCAGCCGCTTCCAGCAGGGCCTCGGGCCGAAGCCGACCACGACCTGGACGGCCCGCTCCTGGGGCGCCTTCATCCAGGACAGCCTCAAGCCGTTCGACCGCCTGACGGTCGACGTCGGCGTGCGCTACGACACGCAGGACCTGCCGGATGCCGAGCCGGCCGGCAACGCCCTGAAGTACCCCGCGCTCTTCGAAGGCTTCGGCCGCAGCAACAGCGCGGTCTCCCCGCGCATCGGCCTGGCCTATGACCTCTTCGGCAACGGCCGCTCGGTCATCCGCGGCGGCACGGGCCTCTTCTACAACTTCCTCCCCATGATCCTCGTGGCCAACCCGCTCTCGCAGGTCAACGGCTGGTTCAACCAGATCAACATCGCCTGCACCACCACGGCCACGAACCCCTGCCCGGTCTACCCGGGCCTCCTGACGCCGGCGCAGTTCGCCGCCCTCCCGCCCGCCAGCAACGCCATCCAGACCATCACCAGCGACTTCAAGCCGCAGAAGTCGTGGCGCACCAGCGCCCAGTTCATGCAGCAGATCGGCACCAGCTACAGCGTCGGAATCGGCGGCGAGTACGCCAAGCTGACCCAGGTGCAGGGCAAGACGCAGCTCAACGCGGTGCCGCTCGGCTACTCGTTCGGCAACGTGCCGGTCTACTCCGTCACCGCCGCCGGCCGTCCGCTGGCCGACTACGGCTCGGTGCTGGCCGACTTCTCGGGCGAGGAGGCGAACAGCCGCTCCTTCACCGTCGAGACGCACAAGCTGGCCCTGAACAACAGCCGCTTCTCCTGGGACGCGCACTACACCTGGGCCAAGTCGATCGATCAGGAGTCGAACGAGCGCAGCACCTCGACCACCTTCCTCTATGACATCAACAACGTCTCGCTGAGCGAAGGCCCGGCCGACTTCGACATCCGCCACCGCGTCGTCCTCGACGGCGTGTACGAGTTGCCGTGGGGCATCGTGGTCGCCGGCATCTTCAACTGGCGCTCGGGCGTCCCCTACACGGCGGGCATCAGTTGCAACTGCGGCGGCCAGTCGCTCAACGGCCTGATCAACGTCAGCGGCAACATCCCGGTCTTCGTCAACGGCAGCGGCCAGGTCATCGACCTGACGCCGGCCATCAACATGACCCGCCCGCAGTTCGCCGCTTACCTGGCCAGCCAGGGGGCGGTCATCGAGGGCCGCAACCAGCGCCGGCAGCCGAGCGTCACGAACCTCGACGCGCGCGTCTCCAAGCGCTTCGGCCTCCTCCGCGGCGTGCAGCTCGAGCTGGTGGGCGAGGTGTTCAACGTCCTGAACAAGAAGAACACGTTCATCACCACGGCCAACACCGCCTACTGGAACGTGACCCTCAACACCGGCACCGACCGCTTCACCGCCATCACCCGCAACGCGACCTTCGGCGTGCCGACGTCCTACAACACGCTCGTCGATCCGCGTCAGTTCCAGGTCGCGGCGAAGATCATCTTCTGATCCCCGCCTCACTGTGATTTGATTCGAGGGCCACTCGCGAGAGTGGCCCTTTCTTTTGCATGCGAAAACTGCTTCCGCTCGCTCTCCTCGTCTTCGCCTTGCCGCTGGCCGCCGCCGATGACCCCTGCGCCGGCGCCTACGCGTCGCTCAACGCGACGCTCTGGCAGCAGACGTCCGCCGAGTACGACGCCATCACCCGCCAGGTGTACGCCTCCGCGCGGCGCAACCTGGAGGCGATGCTCGCCCCCGGCTTCCCCGACCCCCTCGGCCGGCCGCCGGCCATCATCCTCGACGCCGACGAGACGGTCATCGACAACTCGACCTTCCAGGCCGGCCTGATGAAGAAGCGCACGGTCTACAGCCAGGATGCCTGGCGCAACTACGCCCTCAACGGCTTTGCCCGCCCCATCCCCGCCGCCCTCGACTTCCTGAAGTGGGCCGCGTCGAAGGACGTGAACATCTTCTACGTCACCAACCGCGCGGCCGAGGAAAAGCCGCGCCTCCTCGGCACGCTCGTGCACTACGGCTACCCGATGGCCGACGCGAAGCACGTGCTGGTCAAAGGGGAGAAGCCGGAGTGGACCAGCGACAAGAGCTCCCGCCGCGCCTTCGTCGCCGCCGACTACCAGCTCCTGATGCTCTTCGGCGATGACCTCAACGACTTCGTGGCCACCAGCGGCAAGACGGTGGCCGACCGGCGCAAGCTCGTCGCCGACAACGCGGGGAAGCTCGGCACGACCTGGTACCTCCTCCCCAACCCTTCCTACGGCTCCTGGGAAGCCGCCCTCGGCGCCGACACGACGAAGCCCGACTGCGGCCTGCAGCAGAAGATCGATCAGTTGCGCGAGGACAAGGAATGGCATTGATCCCCCCAGAACCCTCGCCCCGCTCGCGGGGAGAGGGTGGCGCGCAGCGCCGGGTGAGGGGACGGCGCAGAATCCACGCCCCCTCATCCGCCCTCCGGGCACCTTCTCCCCGCGGCGCGGGGAGAAGGATCTTGGGGATCCCAGAACCCTCGCCCCGCTCGCGGGGAGAGGGTGGCGCGCAGCGCCGGGTGAG
>DATEOX010000293.1:0-2335 GCA_035273585.1 Thermoanaerobaculia bacterium | reverse complement strand
GTAAAGGATGCGGTGGTCGCGGTCGACGATGAGCATGTGCCGGTCGCCGTCCGCGCGCGGGTCGCTCCCCGCCAGGCCGCCTTCGATCCAGCGCTGCTCCGTCTTCGCCTGCTCCGGGATCGGATAGCCGGGCGGGCGGCCGGGGGCGCCGTCGTCGCTCTCGTCGTCGTACTCGAAGACGACCGGGACGAGCGGCTGCGTGCCGGGGACGATCACATACGGCATCCCGTAGGTCGGCGCGTCGGGATCGCCGCTGTTGCCGCCGAAGTCGGGATGCATCGCCTTCCCTGCCCCGATGTAGCTGATGAACGCGCCGCTCTTCGGGTCGACCGGCGCCGCGCTGATGTCCGTGTTCCACCAGTTGCTCGGCGGAAAGAGCGGCAGCGGCTGCGGCAGGTCGCCGCCGCGCTGCTGCCCGAGTGCACCGAAGGCCAGGAGCAATAGCAAGAGGAGGCGGCGCATGTCGCGATTCATTCTCGGGGCCGGATGGAAAAAAGGGGGTGAGCGGCGTCACCTGAAACGAATGACGCGGTTCCGGCACTACCCAGCCAAGGGCAGGTCTTTATGAAAATCATGATTCTCGCGGCCGTTCTCTGCGTCCCGATCGCCGTGCACGGCCAGGAGCTGCAATGCAAGGGGCTGCCGCGGCTGGACAGCCAGTTCGGCTACCAGAAGCGCGGCGACCGCTGCGAAGGCCTCTACGTGGCCAACGTCGGCGCGCACAGCATTGCCGCCACCTCCTTCAGCATCGGCAAGATCCGGTACGAGCTGAGCTCCGCGGTCCGGCTGGAGGTTTCCGCTCCCGGCCAGACGCAGCCGGTCAACGTTCGCGCGGTGGCCATCCCGCCGAAGACCTATTACCGGATGGACGCCGCGCTGCCGCCGGGCACGAGCATGGTGTGGCCGGTGCGGGACGTCCTCCTGCCGCAGAACCTGAGCGACAGCCGCATCGGCATCTTCGCCTGGAAGGGACCGGAGAACGCCAAGACGCTGGTGCCGGTGCGCGTCGTGCCGCAGGGCGCGCCCGCCGCCCCCGCTCCGCCGTTCCTGACCGTGCAGGTCACGTTCGACGCGCAGAAGGTCAAGTGGCGCTCGGCGGGGGCCGGCGACAGCGGCTGTCTCGCCTTCGGCCCGTGGCAGGACGCCATCCAGCGGCCGGTCACGGCGAGCTGGCCGATCGCCATCAACCTGTCGAAGCTTCCGGCCGGCCTGCATTGCGTCGAAGCGGTGGCCCAGTCGGAAGGGAGCATGGAGTGGGAGACGCTGCGGCTCCGCCTGGAGATCCCCTCTTCATGAGCGGCGATCTCGGAAGCCGGCTCGCGGCGAAGCGCGAGGAGC
This sequence comes from Thermoanaerobaculia bacterium, assembly GCA_035273585.1. Taxonomy (GTDB): domain Bacteria; phylum Acidobacteriota; class Thermoanaerobaculia; order Gp7-AA8; family Gp7-AA8; genus JAFAVZ01. Next base: position 997 of record DATEOX010000293.1, on the reverse strand, counting down.
GGATCGCCGAGGTCGTGCGCCGGCTGCTGGACGGCGACGAAGCGCGCGATCTCCGTCCCGAGCTGGAAGAGATCGACGCCTATTCGAAACTGATCGCGGCGAGGCCGCCCGCGCAGAAAAACCGCCATTGGATGTGGGCCGCCGGCGTGGCATGCGTCTGCGTCGTCGTGGCCGGCATCCTCTGGAGCCTGAAGATCCCCCGCACGAACGTCTCGATGAAGGTCGAGACCGAGGCCTTCACGGCGACGCTCGCCCAGCCGTGGCGGATCGAGGACGCCTTTCACGCGCCCCTCATGCATTTCGAGAGGCTCTCCCTCATTCACGCGCCGAACCTCGGTCTGGACCTCGAGCAGGGCTCGGGCGATGCCTGGTTCGAGCTCAGCGGCGGCCGGATCGACCTGCAGACGCTGGAGATCGAAAAGGATGCGTCGGTCGATCTCAACGCCGACCGGGACGAGGTGGAGATCTACGCCTCCCGGGCCCGGCTGCGAGGGCGGGTCACGGTGACGGGAAACGTCAAGGTGACGGCCGGCCCTCGGGCCGGGGAGACGACGGTCAACGGCTCGTACGACATCGAGATCCCGGAGACGGTCGAGTTCTCCGTCAGCGCGCCGCAGAGCGTGCCCACCCGGCTGACCATCCACTCCCCCAAGCCGTGGGCCCTCGGCCGACCGCAGGCGACGAGCCTCAGCTTCGTGCGGGAGGAAGTGAAAGGGGCCGGCGAGCGCTGGCTCACCTCCGGGCTCCGGAGCGGCGAGGCGAAGTTCGCCGACACCGCCTGGCCGGTCGTGGAGCTGCGCGAAGGCGACCTGCTCACCATGCGGCCGACGCAATCGGCAGTCCTCGACGCCCGTGGGGCGGATGGGCTGATTCACATGACCGTCAACGGCGCCGTGTCGGGTTTCCGCGTGGGGGATTCGACGACCGGGACGGAGCTCGCGCCTTCCTATCTCGAGTATCTGTACCACAAGAAGTCGCTGGCCTTCTTCTGGAGCGC
>DATEOX010000292.1:0-3030 GCA_035273585.1 Thermoanaerobaculia bacterium | reverse complement strand
ACGTCGTGTGACCGGTCTCACCGGGCGTGCCGACCGCATGCTGGATGACGTGCGCTTCCCCGGTGAGGATGACCGTCTCGCCGTTGCATGCCGTGGCGATGAACTCGATCGGGACCTGCAGGTTCGACTGCTCGTTGCTGGCCTGGGCCCAGGCCGGGACGGTGGCGAAGACGACGAGAAGAGACAACACCAGGAGCGGGATCCGAGCCTTCATATTCGTTTCCTCCTGTTGAGACGTCCGGAAAGATAGATCCGTGACGCTGATGCGTGTCGTGCGCTCCGTCACAAAACTGCTTCCCTTACAATGCCCGCTCCCATGCGTCGTTTCCTTCTTTGCATTGTTCTGTGCCTCCCCGCCCTCCCGCTCTTCGCCTGGGGAGAAAAGGGCCACTACCTCGTGGCCGAAGCGGCGACAGCGACCTTGCCGACGGACATGCCGGCGTTCTTCTACAAAGCCTTCCCGGAGCTGATCTGGCTCGCCTATGACCCAGACCGCCTGCGCAACGCCGGCCCGTCGATCGACGCGGTGAATCCGCCCGACCACTTCCTCGACTACGAGTACGTCGCCGACCTGCAACTGCCGGCGGACCGCTACAAATACGTCGCCCTCCTGGAGAGCTCCGGCACGCTGCGCCGCTATGGCATCGACAACGCGACGCCTGGGTTCCTGCCGTGGCGCATCGCGGAGATGTCCGAGCAGTTGCAGAGCGAGTGGCGCCAGTGGCGCACGAGCCGCCCCGGCTCGCCGGAGCGGGCCTTCATCGAGCGGGACATCATCCACGTCGCCGGCGTCCTCGGGCATTTCGCGGGCGACTCCTCGAACCCGCAGCACACGACCATCAACTTCAACGGCTGGATCACGCCGAATCCGAACGGCTACGCGAACGATTGCGATGTCCACTCGCGCTTCGAGACGCAGTTCGTCTCGCATGCGATCGAGGCAAAGGACGTGACGCCGAAGGTCGCCGCGCCGCGGCTGCGCGGCGATTACTTCGCCACGGCCATCGAAATGGTTCGCCGGTCGAACGCCATGGTCGAGCCGCTCTATCGCATCGACCGCTACGGCGGCTTCGACCTCTTCCGCCGGCCGCCCTCACCCCAGGCGGTTGCGTTCACCTCGGAACGCATCGCCGCCGGCGCGGCGCTGCTGCGCGATCTCTGGTGGTCGGCCTGGAAGAGCTCCGAGAAGCCGGTAAAGAAAAAGGTGTCGGAGGACTAGCGCTTCCACGGGACGTCGTCGACGCCCTGCCGTTTGTTGGCGAAGCGCGCGGCGACGAAGAGGTAGTCGGACAGCCGGTTGAGGTACGTCACGACGTCCGCCTCGTCGCCGCCGAGGGCCACGACGAGCCGCTCCGCGCGGCGACAGACGGTGCGCGCCACGTGGAGCTGCGCCGCGGCGAGCGTGCCGCCGGGGAGGATGAAGGTCGTGAGCGGCGCGAGCTCGCGCTCCATCACGTCGATGCCCGACTCCAGCTCCTCGATGCGCGCCGGATCGACGCCCGGGAAGCGGCTCGTCCCGGGAGACGCGAGGTGCGCGCCGATCTCGAAGAGGTCGAGCTGGGCCTGATGCAGTTGCGGGTCGATGGGCGAGGCAGGCCACGCCGCCCGCGCCACGCCGAGCTGCGAGGAGAGCTCGTCGACCGTGCCGTAGGCCTCGATGCGCGGATCGTTCTTCGGCACGCGCGCGCCGCCGAAGAGAGACGTCTCTCCGCGGTCGCCGGTGCGGGTGTAGATCTTCACTCCGCCTCGAGCTGCCGGATCCGTTCCTTGACCACGATCTCGGCAAGGTCGGGGATGACTTCCCAGGCGATGTTGCGCACGACCTGGTCGGACATGAGCTGCACCACCCGGCGGGCGATGCGGTCGATCTGATCATCGGACAGCTCGCCGCTCGTAGTGGTCGCCGCTGCCGCCGCCGGCTCCTCGGCGGGTGCTTCGGGCTCGGGCTCCGGCGCGGGCGCCGGCCACTGCGGCTCCTCCATCGGCTCCGCTGCCGCCTCGACCGGCTCCGGCTCGGCGGGGGCTTCCAGCTCATCGCCGGAGGCGAACGGCATCTCCTCCGCCGGCGCCTCCTCGGCGAACGGCGACTCGCTCTCGCCCGCGAAGCTGCTCGCGCGCTCCGCCTCGATGGGCGGCTCTTCCGCGGCCGGCGGTTCCCAAAGCGACTGCGGCTCGGGCTCGGGCTCGGGCGCCGGGGCCGGCGTCGAGGCCATCTGCTGGAGCTCGTCGAACGACGTGCGCGGAAAGGCGCGCGTCTCGCCGCCGAATGCAGGCTCCTCGGTGGCAAACGCCGGCTCGTCGCTGCCGAATGCGGGCGGCTCGCTCTGCGCGAAGGCCGGCTCCTCCGATGCGAACGCAGGCTGCTCATCCCACGGCGCTGCCGGCTCGGGAGCGGGCTCGGGCTCGGCGGCGGGCGTCGCTGACGCGGAGGACATCTGCTGCAACTCGTCGTAGGACATGCGCGGGAAGGCGCGCGTCTCGCCGCCCGAGGCCGGCTCGTCCCAAGGCGAGGTCGGCTCGGGAACCTGTGAGATCGGCTCCGGCTCGGGAGTGGCAGCCGATTCCAGATCGCGGAAGCTCGGAGCGGCCGGCTCATCCCACGGCGCCGCCGGCTCCGGCGTGGCCGCGCGCTGCAGGTCCTCGAAGCTGACGGTCGGGAACGCCTGCGTCTGCGCGCCGCCGCCCTGCTCGGACGGCGTGGGAGCGCCCCACGGCGACTCCGGCTCCGGTTCGGGAGCGGGCTCCGGCGCGGGGGCCATCCGCTGCAGATCCTCGAAGCTCATGCGCGGAAAGGCGCGCGTCTCGCCGCCGCCGGCGAACTCCGACTCGAACGGCATCTCGGTGGTCGCCGGGGGTGCCGCGGGCGCGGCCCCGAAGATGTCGTTGTCGTTGGCCGGGAAAGACGTCGGCGTGAAGCCGGCGCTGGTCGTGCCGGTGGAGAACGGCGACTGCTCCGGGGATGGCGGCTCGAAGCTCGCCGCGGACGGCACGTCGTCGTCCCACGGCGAGGCCGCCGGCTCGGGCGGCGGA
>DATEOX010000291.1:0-6700 GCA_035273585.1 Thermoanaerobaculia bacterium | reverse complement strand
CCTTCCAGATGTAATTCACCGAGGCGCGCGCGAACTGCGGATGCGCGGTGAGCATGCGGCCGAGCGCCTGCCGGCGCAGCTCGCCCGGCTGGGGCTGCTCGCCGGTGAGGAAGAACGCCGGCGCAACGATGTCCGGCCCACCCGGCTCCGGCATGCGGGGAGTCTTGTTGCCGGAGTTCGTGTCCAGGTGGTACTCGCCGAGCGTGGCGTCCTCGGAGACCGCCCTCTCACCGACGTTGAAGTTCACGCGCGGCGCCGCCGCTCGCGCGAAGAACGCCGCGCTGGCCCAGAAGTCGGCCCGCTTCCGTTTGGACATCGCGGTGTTCACCAGCTCCAGATGCCCCAGACCGTTATGGCAGGAGAGGCAGATCATGGGCAGACCGAGGAACTTCTGGCCGGTGAAGGCGGCGAGGTTGTCGTACGTGTCCTGGAACGGGCCGTTGCTCTGGATCTGCCGGATGTAGTAGTTCGACTCTCCGTTGCTGAAGGCCCGGCCGCTGCCGGCGATGAGCTCCCGCACCATCACGTCGTACGGCTTGCCGGAGGCGATCGACTCGCGGATGTATTTACGGTATGCGTCGCGCCCCCCCGGAGTGAGCATGGTGTTGGACGCCACCTGCGTGTTCTGCACGTGGTCGCCGAACCACATCGTCCAGCGGTCGGCGAAGGCGGGCGAGGCGAGCAGGCGGTCGATGACCTTGTCGCGCTTGTTCGCGTCGGCGTCGGCGAGAAAGGCCTTCACCGTCTCCACATCCGGGATCTCGCCGGTGAGGTCGAGCGTCACGCGGCGGAGGAACTCGGCGTCGGACGAGCGCGTCGTCCACTGCACGCCGTCCTTCACCATCTTCCCGAAGATCTCGGAGTCGATGAAGTTCCGCGGCGCGGGCGGCGTGGATGCCGTCGGCGGCCGGCTCGGGCGGCGGCGGTCGGTCGCCTGCGCGATCAGATTCGACGGCGCGAAGGTCTCCGCCGTCAGCGAGAGGTCGTGATACGTGTCCCGCGGACTGCGCAACTGCTTCGCGCTGAACGTGCAGTCGGCCCTCGGGGCCGCCTCCTGCGCGCCCAGAGAAAGCGAGACGACGAGGGCCAACAGCGTGCCGGGAAGCTTCGCGTGCCGCATGGGGCCGACCTCCTTGAGTGGGAGACCACGTTCGTTGCCGGATATTGGTACCAGCAACTATTGAAACAACTCGTTCACCGGCTGGTACGTCCCCTCCTTGGCGAACGGCACGTACTCGAAGCCGCGGCCCAGCGGGTCGTCCTTGCGGATGGTGGTGTAGTCGATGCCGAGGGCGGAGTAGATGGTGGACGTGACGTCCTCGGGGCGGACGTCGCGGTTGCCGGACCAGCCGAATTCCGCCGCGCCGGCGCCGCGCTCGTCCGTCTTGCCGATGGTCCGGCCGCCGCGGATGCCGCCGCCGGCCATCACCACCGACATCCGGAGGAAGTGGTCACGGCCCTTCGCGCCGTTGAGCTGTCCGACCGTCCGGCCGAACTCGCCCAGCACCACCACCAGCGTCTCGTCGAGCTGCGTCTTGCCGCTCTCCGAGCCGGGCATCGAGGCCAGGTCGCCCAGGAGGGCGCCGAAGGCCGGGTCGAAGATCTTCATCTGCGAGTAGAGCGAGTTCGTCGGCGCGTAGATGTTCGCGTGATGGTCCCAGCCGCCCAGCGTCACCTGCACGAAGCGCGTGCCGCGGCGCGCGGAGGTGAGGTTGCGCGCCACCACGAGTGAGTTGCCGAAGTTCGTCCCGCCGTAGCGCGACTGCTCGTCGGTGGTGAAGCTGAAGAGCTTGTTCGCGTCGGGCGAGTCGATGAGCGTCTTCGCCGCATCGTAGAAGCCCGACATGTCGGAGGCGTTCTTCCCCAGCTCGGGCGTCGCCGCGCGCTCCGGATCGATGGCCTGGAGCAGTTGCCACCGCTCGCTCAGGCGCGCTGCGCCGTCCGGATGGGTCAGCGCCGGCAGGCCGGTGGACGTGGCCTGCACGCCGAACGGCGCGTACTGCGCCGGGAGGTACCCCGAGCCGGCCATCAACTGATTGATGGAGACGAAACCGGGGAGGATGTCGCTCGGCTGGCGCGCGGCCTGCGCCTCCAGGGCCACCACCGCGCCAATGTGCGGCGCGATGCGCCCCGTCGCCCCGCCGGGATTGCGCGCGATCTGCGCCCAGGCCTGGGCCAGGTTGTGCACCGCCGCCCACGAAAGCCCGGAGCGGATGATGCCCAGCTTGCCCAGATGGTCGGCCGTCTTCGGCATCAGCCCCTGCGGCCAGCGGATCTCCCCGAAGCTGGTCGGCGCGAAGTCCTTCGGCGTCCAGGCCCCTTCCTTCAGGTCCCAGGTGTCGACGTGGCTCGGCGCGCCGGAGAGGAAGATGAGGATGCAGCTCTTGGCCGTGCCGTGCAGCGTCGGCTTGACGCTGATCGCCGCCTGGAGGAGCGACGGGCTGACCACGTCGGCAAAGTACGAGGCGACGAGCCCCGTCGCGCCGATCTGCAGGAAGCGCCGGCGGCTGAAGCCTTCGCCGAAGAGGGGGAACGACCCGGTATGTTCGCAATCACATTTTTTGGCCATGACGCGCCTCAGTTGAACAGGAACTCGATGCGGTTGATGAGCGCGAAGTGCAGGTCCTCGGTTTTTCTCGTCAGCGGGCCGCCGTTGAGCCAGGCGACCGCGGCCGCCTTTTCCTCCGCCGTCGGATAGCGCGACAGCGTGGAGAGGTACAGCGACTCGGCGATGGCCTCCGGCGACTCCGGCTTCGTGGTCAGCGTCTTCACCATCGAGCCGGTGGTCGTCGCGCTGACGCGGGTGGTGACGATGCGGTCGTTCATCAGCGAAAGCGCCTGGACGATCGAGCTGTCGTAGGAGCGCTCGTCATCGTCGCGGTTGCCCCGCCCGAAGTTGTTCAGGAAGGCGCGGAAGCTGCCCCCCTCCGTCGGGTCGGGGATGGCCATCGCCTTCGTCGTCGGCGCGGTGGTGAGCGGGATCACGCCGCCGACGTTCGTCGCCCGGAAGATGGCATCCAGCACCTCCTCGGCCATCAGCCGCCGCGGGTAATGCCGCGCGTAGTACGGCGTCCAACTCTCGTTCCACGCCCCCGGCGTGTAGCGCGAGGAGAGCTGGTAGGTGTTCGAGGTGACCATCAGCTTCAGCAGCTCGCGCACGTTGTAGCCGCTCGCGCGGAACGACTCGGCGAGCTGGTTGAGGAGCTCCGGATGCGTCGGCTGGAGCGTGGCGCCGGCCGGCAGCGTGGAGGCGTCCTGGCGGAGGAGGTCGAAGGAGTCGGTCGGCTCGACGATGCCGACGCCGAAGATCTCTTTCCAGATGTAATTCACGGCGGCGCGGGCGAACTGCGGATGGGCGGTGAGCATCCGGGCCAGCGCCTGGCGGCGCGTCTCGCCCGATTGCGGCTCCTCTCCCGACAGGAAGAACGCCGGCGCGGCGACGTTCGGCTGCCCCGGATCGGGCGTGCGCGGCGTCTTGTTGCCGGACGTCGTGTTCAGGTTGTACTCACCGATGGTCAGGTCGGAGAGCGTGTACTCCTGTGCTGCGTTGCCGAAGTTCGTCCGCCGCGCCGAGACCTGGGCGAAGAAGGCGGCGGTCTTCCAGAACTCGCTGCGCGTCCGCTTGGCCAGGCTGCTGTTGACCAGCTCCAGGTGCCCAAGGCCGCTGTGGCAGGAGAGGCAGATCATCGGCAACCCGAGGAACTTCTGGCCGGTGAAGGCGGCAAGGTTGTCGTAGGTGTCCTGGATCGGGCCGTTCCCCTGGATCTGCCGGACGTAATAGTTCGTCTCGCCGTTCGTGAAGTTCTTGCCCGTGCCGGCGATGAGCTCCCGCACCATCGCGTCGTACGGCTTGCCGTTGGCGAAGGAATCGAAGATGTATCTCCGGTAGGCGTCCCGCCCGTCGGGGAAGAGGATGACGTTCTGGGCGAACTGCACGTTCTGGATGTGGTCGCCGAACCACATCGTCCAGCGGTCGGCGTAGGCGGGCGAGGCGAGCAGGCGGTCGATGGCCTTGTCCCGCTTGCCGGCGTCGGGGTCGGCCAGGAAGGCCTTGACCGTCTCCGCGTCGGGGATCTCACCGGTCAGGTCGAGCGTTACGCGGCGGAGGAACTCGGCGTCGGAGGAGCGGGTCGTCCACTGCACGCCGTCCTTGACCATCTTCCCGAAGATCTCCGAGTCGATGAAGTTCCGCGGCGCGGGCGGCGTCGAGCCTTTCGGCGGCTGGCTGGGCCGCCGTCGTCCGGGCGCACCGGCCGCCGTCGGCTGCGCGATGAGCTTCGTCGGCGAGACGAGCTCCGTCCGGAGCGAGACCTCGTGATATGTCTCGCGCGGACTGCGCAGTTTCAGGGCGTTGAAGGGGCAGTCGGCCGCGGGGGCCTCCTGCGCGCGAAGGGAGAAGGACGAGACCAGCGCCAGCAGCGCACCCGTGAGCTTCGCGTACCGCATAAGCCGGACCTCCTGGATTGGGAACGGCTCGATTCTAGACCCGGTGCGGGAGGCCGATAGTGGTGTTTCTTTACGAAACGGCGAACTCCTGGGACGAAGGAATGGAAAATTGTTGCGAAGATCGGAGGAACCGATGATCACCGTCCGCAGATCCGATGAGCGCGGCCACGCCGACCACGGCTGGCTCGACACCTACCACACCTTCTCCTTCGCCGATTACTACGACCCCGACTTCATGGGCTTCCGCACGCTACGGGTCATCAACGAGGACCGTGTCGCGGCCAACAACGGCTTCGGCACGCACGGCCATCGGGACATGGAGATCGTCTCATACGTGCTGGAGGGGCAGCTCGAGCACCGGGACAACATGGGCAACGGCGGCGTGATCCGCCCCGGCGAGGTGCAGCGGATGAGCGCCGGCACGGGCGTGCTCCACAGCGAGAAGAACCCCGCCGACGAGCCGGTGCACTTCTACCAGATCTGGATCCTCCCCCGGGAGCGCAACATCCGCCCCAGCTACGAGCAGAAGAACTTCCCGGTCGCGGAGCGCACCGGCCGCCTGCGCCTCGTCGCCTCCGCCGACGGCCGCGACGGCTCGGTGACCATCCACCAGGACGTGGAGCTCTACTCCGCGGTCCTCGACGGCAACAGCGTCACGCACACGTTCGGCAAAGACCGCCACGGCTGGCTGCAGGTCGCCCGCGGCGAGGTCACGGTGGGCGGCAACACGCTTCGTGCCGGCGACGGCGCGGCGATCTCGGAGGAGCCGTCGATCACCGTGACGGGGGCGGGGGCGGAGGTGCTGCTCTTCGACCTGAACTGAGCGCCGCTATGATGCGCAGGTGGTCGTTTTCATCCGCCTGATGACCGCCCTGCTCCTGGCCCGCTTCCGGCGCAGCCCGGGCATCCTCGGCACGGCGGTCATCGCCATGCGCTGCTGGCCGAACGATCTTGATCTGAACGTGCACATGAACAGCGGCCGCTACGTCTCGATGATGGACGTCGGCCGGGTGGAGCTGATGGCCCGCCTGCGCGCGTTCCGCCCCGCGCTACGCCGCGGCTGGCGTCCCATCGCCGGCGGCTCGATGATCCGCTACCGCCGCTCGCTCCTCCCCTTCCAGCGCTTCACCGTCTCCACCCGCATCCTCTGCTGGGACGTCAAGTGGTTCTACTTCGAGCAGAAGATCGAGCGCGGCGGCGACCTCTGCGCCTCGGCCTACGTCCGGATGCTCTTCCGTGGCCCCTCCGGCAACATCGCGCCTGCCGACGTCCTCGCCCTCATCGGCCCTCCCGCCCCTCCCTCCCCGCCCATGCCGGCGGCGATCGTCCGCTGGCTGGAGGCCGAGTCGGCATGACCCGCGCCGAGAAGGCCCACCGGATCGGCGAGATCCTCGACCGCCTCTACCCCACCCCGCCCATCCCCCTCGGCCACGGCGATCCCTTTACGCTGCTCGTCGCGGTGCTCCTCTCCGCCCAGACGACGGACGCCCAGGTCAACCGCGTCACCCCCGCCCTCTTCCGCCGCGCGCCGGATCCCGCCGCCATGGCCAGGCTCTCCGAGTCCGACATCCTGAAGCTGATCCGCAGTTGCGGCCTCGCCCCCTCCAAAGCGCGCAACGTCCGCAAACTGGCGCAGACCCTCCTCGAGGAGCACGGCGGCCAGGTGCCGGCGGACATGGAAGCGCTCGAGCGCCTCCCCGGCGTCGGCCACAAGACGGCGAGCGTGGTGATGACCCAGGCCTTCGGCCAGCCGGCGTTCCCGGTCGACACGCACATCCACCGCCTGGCTTGGCGCTGGGGCCTCTCCGGCGGCAGGAACGTCGAGCAGACGGAGGCCGATCTGAAGCGCCTCTGGCCGCCGGAGCAGTGGGGCAAGCGCCACCTGCAGATCATCTACTTCGGCCGCGAGTACTGCCCCGCGCGGAACCACGACTTCGAGCAGTGTCCGATCTGCTCGTGGGCCGCGCCGAAGTCACGGAGGAAGTAGCGGGTAGGGAAACCGCCGGCCGCGACCCCTCCTCCCCTGGAGGCGCGATGTCCGCCGTCAATGCGTTCCCCCTGATCCTTCGCGCCACCGTGATGACCCTGCAGACGGTCTCCTGGATTTTCTCCGTCTGGGTGCCGGCCGTCGCGCTGATCGCCATCGCCACCATCGCATTCACCGGCGCCGCGGATCGGCCGCGCGCGCTCGGCGTCATCGCCGGCACCGCAATCGCCTCGCTCGCCTTGGCCTGGCTGCTCTCCCGCGCCGCCC
>DATEOX010000290.1:0-3958 GCA_035273585.1 Thermoanaerobaculia bacterium | reverse complement strand
CGGGATCATCGCCGCGCTTCGAGACGAAGGCGATCGACTTGCCGTCCGGCGACCAGGCGGGCAACGCCTCGTCGAACGCGCCGGTGGTCAGCGGCTCGCTCTTGCGCGCGGCGACGTCGAAAAGGTGCAGGTGCTGGCGGCGAGTGGTGAGGTAGCCGACGCGGTCCTGCTTGAAGAAGTAGCGGTTGACGACGATGGGCGGCTTCGTCTTCTTCGGATCGGGCGCCTGCAGCGGGTCGGCGTCCTGCACGACGAGCGCGATGCGCGTGCCGTCCGGCGACCAGTCATAGTCCGCGACGTCGCCTTTGAAGTCCGTGACTTTCACGCTCTCCGCGCCGCGCCGGTCGATGAGCCAGAGCTGGGCGATCTCCTCCTCCGAGCCGCGGCTGGAAAGGAACGAGATCCACCGCCCATCCGGACTCCATCGCGGCATCGACTCGCTGTCCGTCCCCTGGGTCACCTGCACCGCCTCCGAGCCGTCGTAGCGAGCCATCCAGACGTGCGTGCGGTTCTTGTCGTCGGTCAGGTCCGGCTGGCGGACCGTGTACAGCACCCACTCCCCGTCGGGCGAGAGATGCGGGTCGGCGACGTCTTTGATCTGCGCGAAGTCGGCGGCGGTCAGCGCCCGTTGGGCGAGCGCGGCGGGGATGGCGAAAGCGATGAGCAGCAGCAGTGCGAGGCGGCGCATAGGCGGGCCATTATGCACGGTCCGCTTGCTCCTTCGACGTGTTGAGCCTGCCGTAAATACGGTGCAGCGCTTGCAGTTCATGCAAGCGTGACCAACAGTCGGAATGAAGGAGTCCCCACATGAAAGCGATGACCTATCGCGGGCCGTTTCGCATCCGTGTCGAAGAGAAGCCGATGCCGGAGATCGAGCATCCGAACGACGCGATCGTGCGCGTGACGCGCGCCGCGATCTGCGGCTCGGACATCCATCTCTACCACGGCCTCGTGCCCGACACGCGCGTCGGACATACGTTCGGACACGAGTTCACCGGCATCGTGGAAGAGGTCGGCCCGAACGTCGACAACCTGAAGCCCGGCGACCACGTCCTCGTGCCATTCAACATCAGTTGCGGCACCTGCTGGTTCTGCTCGCGCGAGCTCTACAGCAACTGCCACAACACGAACCCCGCCGCCACCGCGATGGGCGGCATCTACGGCTACTCGCACACGGCCGGCGGCTACGACGGCGGGCAGGCGGAGTACGTCCGCGTCCCGTTCGCCAACGTCTGCCCCACGATCATCCCGGACGGCATCAGCACCGAGGACGCGCTCCTGCTCACCGATGCCTGCCCGACCGGCTATCAGGCGGCCGAGATGGGCGACATCAAGGAAGGGGATACCGTCGTCATCTTCGGGGCCGGCCCGGTGGGGATCTTCGCCGCCCGCTCGGCCTGGCTGATGGGCGCCGGACGGGTCATCGTCACGGATCACCTCGACTACCGCCTCGACTTCGTCAGCCGCTACGGCCCGGCCGAGACGTTCAACTTCACGCACATCGACGATCCGATCGTTTATCTGAAGAAGATCACCGATCACCTCGGCGCCGACGTCTGCATCGATGCGGTCGGCTGCGACGCCAAGGGGAGCATGCTCCAGACGCTCACCGGCCTGAAGATGAAGTTCCAGGCCGGCTCGGCCACCGCCGTCTTCTGGGCCATCAACTCCGTGCGCAAGGCGGGGACGGTGGTGGTCATCGGCGCCTACGGGCCGACGTTCAACCTCGTCCCCCTCGGCAACATCGTGAACAAGGGGCTGACCATCCGCGCCAACCAGTGCTCGGTGAAGCGGCACCTGCCGCGCCTGTTCGAGCACGTGCGGGCGGGACGGATCGATCCAAAGGCGATCATCACGCATCGGTTTCCGCTGAGCGAGATCGCCGAGGCGTATCACGTCTTCACCAGCAAGCTGGATGAGTGCATCAAGCCGATGATCATCCCCGCGGCAGCGTAAGGAGGAGCCATGTCCCATATGGATGAGCGAACGAGCGAAACGGCAGGGCGATACGCCAGGGTGCCGGGATGGGGGGCCGATCTCGACCCGACCAACCGGCCCGCGGTGCCGAAGGAGAAGCCGTCCAACGTCACGAACGTGCGCGGCGACGTGCCGCTGTCGCGGCAGGTGCCGACGACGAAGATCTTCATGTCGGTGGAGCACCCCGACCTCACGCCGGCCTTCGGCACGAGCTGCCCGCCGCGCGGGCTGAGCGGGATGCTCCGCGAGTATGCCTATCAGTACGGCGAAGGGCGCCTGCGACGCTGGATGACCCTGATGCTCGCCGACCGCATCGACGTGATCGAGGGCATCGTCGACGACTTCAGCCGCGGCCATGTGCCGAACTGGCCGAAGGAGCGCGGGCTGAAGGCGGAGGTCAAGTACGCCGACACGAGACGCAAGAGCCGCGACCTGATGATCGCCGGCGCGGCGGTGGGCATCGTGGCGCTGGTCGTCCTCTGGCCGCGCATCACGCGGAGTGTCGCGGATGATGATGCAGAAGCGTGACCTGGTCCTCGGGGCCGCCGCCGGCGCGGCGGCCACCTGGCTGATGGACGTCATCACGACGAAGGTCTACGAGCTCGAGCCGAAGGAAGTACAGGAGCGCGAGAACCGTGCGCGCGGCGGCCGGATCGCCTACGAGACCGCCGCCGAGAAGCTCGCCGATCTCCTCGGCACGGAGCTCGACGACGACCAGCGCAAGGACGTCGGCTCGGCCATCCACTGGAGCCTCGGCATCTCGTCGGGGGTGGTCTACGGCGCGCTTCGGCCGCTCCTCCGGCGGCGCGGCTCCGGCCTCCTCTGCGGCATCGCCTTCTGGCTGCTGATGGACGAAGCGGCGCTGACGATCACGGGTCTCACGCCTCCGCCGCAGGAGTTCCCCTGGCAGACGCACATGCGCGGCCTCATCGGCCACCTGGTGCTCGGCGCTACGATCGAATCGGCGTTTTGCGTATCCGACGCAGCCGGACATGCGCTCGAAACCAGTCGATGACGTGCTGCTCGGCGTCCGCTTTGTTCAGTGACAGTCCGTGGTCGTCGCCGCTGTAGATGATGAGCTGATACGGCTTGCCGAGCTTCTGCAGCCGCGCCGCGAGCGGCAGCGCCTGGTCGCCGACTTTGGCGCGCCAGTCCGCGGTGCCGGCCAGGATGAGCAGCGGCGCGTTGATCTGCTCCGGCCAGGCGAGCGCCGATCGCTCGCGCACTTTGTCGTCGCTCACGTAGTTCGTGGTCGCCAGGTCGGAGAGACCGCTGCCGACCGCCGCCGCGTTGGCCGGGATGCCGGCCTTGAGCGCCAGGTAGGTCATCATCCCACCCCGCGACCAGCCGTAGAGGAAGATGTTGTTCATGTCGACGTAGCCGAGCCGCGCCGCGAGCGGGATGAGGTTCAGCACGTCGTGCACGTCGGCGCCGCCGAATTCGTCTCCCTCCTCGCGATACTGCGACGCGAGCACGACGAACCCCTGCGACACGAACGGATAGAACCCCTCGCTCAGCCGCCACGGAGTCAGCTTCCCGTAGTCGCCGACCCCGCCGCGGTTGAAGATGACCAGCGGCAGTTGTTTCCCCACCGTCTCCTTCGGCTTCCACAGATACCCGGCCACTCTCAGCCCGTCGCTCGCATACACGATGCGCCGGCACTCGAGACCCTTGTACGCGCGCCGCTTCTCGTACTCCTCGCGCGAGAGAAGCCGCGACGCGTAATCCGGCGGCACCTCCATCTGGAGCCCTTCCTTCTCCGCCAACTTCGCCTCGTCCGCGACATTCGCCAGCGCCGCCTTCACGTACTCGTCGTACGTCGTCGTGTTTGCCGGACAGGGGGTGGACTCGAGCAGGGTGCCATCCGCCGGCTGGGCGGGGGCGAGGGGGGCGAGGAGGGCGGCGAGGAGCGGAAGGGCGGGGTGCATGGGGCGGGATTGTAACGGTGTCATCCTGAGCCCCGCAGAGGGCGAAGGATCCG
>DATEOX010000289.1:0-7169 GCA_035273585.1 Thermoanaerobaculia bacterium | reverse complement strand
GGCCATCCTCCGCGCGTGGGGCGAGTACGAGAGGCTGATCGCGCAACTGGGGGCGGTGGATCCGGCGGAGGTGCTGTTGCGGGCCGCGGCGGTCATCGGCGCCCCTCATCCGCCGCTTGCGGAAGAACCCTCGCCCCGCGACAGCGGGGAGAGGGTGGCCGAAGGCCGGGTGAGGGGCGGCTACATTCTCGCCGGCTTCTACGACATGACCGGCGTGCAGCTCGCGGTCGTCTCCGCTTTGGACCGTGCCGGGCTGCTGGAGGCCGTCTACATCCCGGTGGGCGGGGGGGAGGCGTACCGCTTCGCGCAGCCGTTCGTGTCGCGGTTCACCATGGTTGGACGGGCGGTCGAGCCGCCCGCGATGCTGCACGTCAAGCAGCCGCGGGTCTCCGTCATCGAGCTGGAGACGCGGCATGCGGAGCTCGAAGAGGCGTGCCGCGAGATCGGCGCGCTCCTCGCCGACGGCGTCAAGGCGGCGGACATGGCCATCGTTGCGCGCTCCGTCGATCCGTATGACGCGCGGCTCGTGCAACGCTTCGCCACGGCGCACGGATTCACCACCACGCATGACGACGAGCGGCCGCTGACGTCGCAGCGCGTGGGACGCGGCATCGCCTCGCTACTGCGGCTCCGCGAGCGCGGCTTCCCGCGCGCGGAGGTGCTGGAGCTGGTGCGCGACGGCTTCCGGGCCCGCACGCGCATCGATGCGGACGCCTCGGATGCCAAGACGCGCGAGGCGCGCATCGCCGGCGGCACCTCCGACGAGCTGCGCCACCTGCGCGGCAAAGCGCATCCAGCGGTCGGCGACTACCTCACCCTCCTGACCGAGATCGAGCAGCTCACGAAGCGGCTCGACGGCTCGTTGCGCGGCAGCGAATGGAGCGAGCTCCTGACGCAGCTCATCGCCCGCTTCCGCCTGGAGACCGAGGAAGACCTCCAGGCCGCGGAGCAGGTCGACGGCGTGGCGGCCCTCTTCGCCCGCTTCCCCCTTCGCTTCGACGCGAGCGCCGTGCTCGACGCGCTCGAGCAGTGCACCATCCGCACGGCGCGCGCGGCGGGGCGCGGGAAGGTCTTCTTCGGAGACGTGATGCGCTTCCGCGGCCGCTCCTTCGCCCACGTCTTCGCCGTGCGCATGCAGGACGACCTCTTCCCCCAGCGCCGCACCGAGGACCCGCTCTTTCCGGACGCCGACCGCCGCCTCCTCGGGCTGCGCGAGATCGGCAACGGCCGCGACGAGGAACAGCTCCTGTTCCAACTGCTCTTCGATGCCGCCTCGACGGGCCTCCGCTTCTCCTTCGCCGGCACCGACGGCTTCGGCAAGCCATTGCGCAAGTCGACGCTGTTGCGCGGGCGGGAGGTGGAACGGAGGGCGGGCTTCAGCGCGCCGCGTGCCGCGGCGACTTCCCGCAGCCTGCAGCTCCTGGCCAAGTCCGGCACCCGATCCGTCTTCGACGGCTACATCTCCCCCATCCCGCCCGAGCTGATCGCGAACGTGACCCCCAGCCGCCTGGAAGACTTCGGCGAGTGCCCGCAGAAGTTCCTCCTCAAGTGGATCCTCGGCGTGCGCGATCTGGACGACCCGGAGCGCGAGCTGCAGATCAACCACCGCGACAAGGGAAGCGTCGACCACCGCATCCTCGAAGAGCTCTACCGCTCCCTCGATGACAGCGATGTCGAAGCCGCCGCGGCCGAGCTGCCGCGCCTCCCGCAATCGATCGCGAAACGGCTGGAGCAGGCCGTCGACCGCGAGTTCGACCGCCTGGAGCAGGAGGCGCCGCCCTTCAATCGCACCGTGAGAGGCATCGAACGAAGGGCGACGAAACGCGTCCTGCGCGACTTCGTGGCCAGTGACCTGGCCGACCTCGCCGCGAACGGCCTCGTGCCGCGCTGGTTCGAGTACCGCTTCGGCAAACCGCGCCGCGACGGCTCGCCGGCCGACCACACCGAGCCGTTCATCATCGACGCCGCGGGCGTGCCGATCCGCGTCGACGGCCAGATCGATCGCATCGATGCCGGTCCCGACGCCTTCCGCATCGTCGACTACAAGTCGGGCAAGGCGCTGCGGCACAAGGAGCTGGGAAAGAAGATCGATCGCGGCGTGCGGCTGCAGCTCGCCCTCTACGCCATGGCCGTCGCGGAGTTCTTCGAGGCCGACCCGTCGCGCATCAGGGGGACGATCAAGCCGCTCGTGCTGGAGGCCAAGCCGGCCACGTTCGCCTTCGACCTCGCGGAGAAGCACGGCGGCCTGCGCGAGACCTTGGGCATCTTCGTCAAGGCCATCCTCGCCGGCCGCTTCCCGGCCTTCCCGAACGAGAAGGACGACGACTTCAACTCCTGCAAGTACTGCCCGGTGAACCACTCCTGCCGGACGAAACACGACGCCGATGAGAAGCAGGAGGTGACGCGCTCCGGCGAGCCGCGCACGCTGCTGATGGAGAGCGCGCCGTGACCGAGCTGCAGCAGACGATGCGCTTCACCACCACCGCCGGCCGCCGCGAGCGGCGCAACCTGGTCATCGAGGCCGGCGCCGGGACCGGCAAGACGACGGCGATCGTGGCCGAGGTGCTGCGCATCATGCTCGAAGACCCGGAGCTGTCGCCCGAGCGGATCGTGCTCGTCACGTTCACGGAAAAGGCGGCTGGCGAGATCGCCGACCGGGTGCACGACGCGCTGGAGGAGCTGGCCGCGCGCGATCAGGATGACGTCCGCTGGCCGATCGGCTCGCCGAATCCGCTGCTGATCATGCGCGCCGACCGGGCGGCGATCGCGAAGCAGCTCGCCCGCATCGACTCGCTCCGCTCGCAGACCATCCATTCGTTCTGCCAGATGCTGCTCCGGCAGTTCCCGCTCGAGGCGGGGCTCGATCCGCAGTTCAAGATCGTGGAGGGGTTCGAGCGGACGCTGCTCTACTCGCAGCTCTACGACGCCTGGGTCGACGAGGAGACGCGCGTCCATCCGACGCCTGCCGTCGAACAGGAGTGGGAGTTCCTCGTCGCTCACTTCGGCTACCTCTTCCAGATCCGCGACGCGATCTTCGACCTCGTCGAGCGGCGGGATCTGGTCACCGATGATTACACGCTGGGCGACGCGACCCTCCTGCTGTTCGCCGTCCCGGAGTCGATTGCCGCGTTGCGCGGCGGCGATGTGGGGCGCATCTCGCGCTACCTGCGGGCCACGCCGGAGCCCGACGAGGACGCGCCGCTCGACGACTGGATCGAGTTCTTCGGCCCGCTGGCGCAGGACATCCGCGAGACCGACCTGCCGCGCGGCCGGGGCAACGCGGAGCTGGCCGACGCGCTGAAGGTGCTGCGCTCCTCGGACAAGAAGGGCAGCTCGATCCACGACCGCCTCGTCGGCCATCGCGCGGCAATGGCGCTGCATGCGCTCACCCGGCGCTTCCTCTGTTTCCTCGACATCGAGAAGCGGAAGCTCGGCGTGGTCGACTTTGACGACCTGCTGCTGCGCACGTTCGCCGTCCTCGAGGACGATGCGGTGCTGGAGCGGGCGCGGGCGCAGTACGACTTTTTGTTCGTCGACGAATTTCAAGATACCGATCGGACGCAGGCGCGCATCATCGACCGGCTCGCGCGCGACCGCTCCGGCGCGTACGTGCAGGGCAAGACGGTGCTGGTCGGCGATCCGAAGCAGTCGATCTACGGCTTCCGCCGCGCCGATCCGGAGATGTATTTCGCGATGTCGCAGCGGCTCATTGCGGAAGGCGGCGCCGAGCACCGCATCATCCGCGATCAGTACCGGAGCGACCGGCCGCTGCTCGATGCCGTGAACGCCATCTTCCTGCGCCTCTTCCCCGAGGTGCCGCACGACCGGAACATCTTCCGGCCGCCGTATCACGCGTTGCGCGCCGGCAAGGCGAGCGATGCGCGGCAGCTCGACGCCCGTATCACGCTGCTCAAGGCGTGCGAGGAGGAGAAGGGGGAGGCGCTGGCGGTGGCGGAGTGGATCGAGGCCCATCGCGGCGACACCGCCGACGACCTGCGCCGCTTCGCCATCCTCTTCCGCCGGACGACGCGGCTCGACGACTACCTCGACGCGCTCGACCGCTACGGCATCGAGTACGTGCTGCCGCCGACGCGGCGCTTCCTCGACCGCCGGGCGCCGGTGGACCTGCTCGCCGTGCTGCGCGCCATCGGCTATCCGTTCGACCGCGGCGCGGAGATCTCCGCCGCCCGCACGCCCTACTTTGCGCTGACCGACGAGGAGATCGTCGCCCGCGGCTCCGCTTGGGAAACGTTCCGTGCAGCACTCGATCGCTACCGCGCCGAGGCGGAGCATCTCGACGTCGCGTCTCTCATCGACCTCGTCGTCAACACGGCGGACATCGAGGGCGTCTACGCCTCGGCCGCGGACGGCGAGCGGGCGAAGCGGCACCTGGAGCATGTGCGCGGGATCGCGTTCGAGTACGACCGGAAGATCGGCGGCTCGGTGCGGCAGTTCGTGGACGAGATCGAGCGGCGGCGCGGCGAGCCGGACGAGATGGAGCCGAGCCTCACCGACGAGTCGCGCAACGCGGTGCGCATCCTCACCGTGCATGCGGCGAAGGGGCTGGAGTTCGACACCGTGATCCTCCCCGACCTGTCGTTCGCCGTTCGGGCGGCCGAGGTGTACGCCGTGGAGGAGCCGCCGCGCCTGGTGATGCTCACGCCACCGACGGTCACCGCCGACGAGACGGCGAAGCGGATCGGGAAGGAGCGGGAGGAGGCGGAGACGCAGCGCCTCTTCTACGTGGCGGTGACGCGAGCCAAAGCGGAGGTGGTCTTCGTCTGCAGCGCCGAGGCGAAGAAGATGGGGTTCGCCAGGTGCCTGATGGAGGTGCTGCCGGTGGAGTGGCGGGCGGAGGGGCGGGAGGTGCGGGAGACGGAGATCGGGCCGGTGGCCTACGAAACCGTGGCCATCCGCGACGCGGTGGCGCGGACACGGCGGCGCTTGCGCGACGCCGCCTTGGAAGCGGCGTTGCGCGATGGGGAGATCCTGCCGCTGTCGATTGTCCCACCTCCGCCGGTGGCGAATGTTCTGACGGCGGAGGAGGTGGCGCGGAAGCGGGCGCGCGGGCGCAATCGCGCGGCGGGCACGCTGCTGCATCGGGTGCTGGAGCGCTGGGATCCTCTCCCCGCCGAGCGGGGAGAGGGCCGGGGTGAGGGGCGTGACGCTTCCGATGTCGAGGTGCTCTTGCGCAGTCTCGCCGCGGAGTCGGCCGCCGATGCCGAAGCGGTGGCGCGCGTTCGGCAACGCCTCGCGACGGTCGCAAGCTCCCCCACGTTCCAGCGCATCCGCAACGCCGAGACCCTCGGGCGCGAGCTGCCGGTGCGCTTCGTGGAGAACGGCGCCGTGGTGGAGCGGCGCATCGACCGCCTCATCCGCGAAGATGGCCAGCAGGTGGTCATCGACTACAAGAGCGGCGTCGCCGAGGAGTCGCGCCTGGACGGCGACCGCGACCAGGTGCGGCGCTACTGCGAGGCCATTGCGTCCATTACCGGCGAGCCGTGCAAGGGCGTGCTCTGGTACATCGACCTGGACAGCGAGGCGGTCGTCGACGTGTCATCCTGAGCCGCAAAGACGGCGAAGGATCCGTACCGTGCTTGGCGGTACGGATCCTTCGCTTCGCTCAGGATGACACAATGCCGCCCGCATCATGCCGCTGTCCAAAGTCCTCCTCGTCTCCTTCACGGCCCTCATCACGATGGTCAACCCGCTGGCCGTCGTCCCCTCCTTCGTCGCCCTCACCCACGGCATCCCCCGCCGCATCCGCGCCTCGGTGGCGCTCGTGGCGGGCATCTCCTGTGTCGCCGTCCTGACCCTCTTCCTCCTCGCGGGCAACTACGTCTTCCAGTTCTTCGGCATCACCGTGCCGGCGTTCCAGATCATGGGCGGCATCATCTTCCTGACCAACGCCATGCGCACCATCGTCGACGACGACCGCCGCGTCTACAACGTCGGCGGCGAGAAGCGGATGGAGGATACGGACGTCGAGAAAGCGGAAGTCGACCCGACCTCCATCGCCATCGTGCCGCTAGCGGTGCCGATGCTCTCCGGCCCCGGCGCGATCACGACGGTCATGGTCCTGGTCAACCTCTACCCGTCATTCGAGCAGAAGCTGGCCGTGATCCTCTCCATCGCCGCGGTGGGCGTCGTCTCCTGGCTCGTCCTCCTCGCCGCCGTCCCGCTCTCGCGCATGATGGGCGACCGCGGGCGGGCGGTCTTCGCCAAGATCATGGCGTTGCTCCTCGGCGCGATCGGGATTCAGTTCATGATCAACGGGGTGAAGCCGATCGTGCTGGAGCTGATGAGAACGAATTGAGAATTGAGAATTGAGAATTGAGAAAAAAGGCCAGCCGACGCGGAGCGTCATTCTCAATTCTCAATTCTCAATTCTCAATTCGGCAGCGTAAGCTGCCGCCGTGTTCATCGGCCACCACGCTGCCGCCTTCGCCGCCAAGCGCCTCGCGCCGCGGACGCAGCTCGCCTGGCTCTTCGTGGCCACGACGCTGCTCGACCTGCTCTGGCCCGTCTGTCTGCTGCTGGGCATCGAGCGCGCGACCGTCCGTCCCCACCCGCCCTCGCCGTTCCTCAACCTCGACTTCGTCAGCTACCCGTGGACGCACAGCCTGCTGATGACGCTCCTCTGGTCGGTGCTCGCGGCGCTCGTCTATTGGCTCATCACGCACTACACGGCCGGCGCGGTCGTCATCGGGATCGGCGTCTTCAGCCATTGGGTGCTCGACTGGGTCACGCACATCCCTGACATGCCGCTCTGGCCGGGCGGGCCGAAATACGGGCTGGGGCTCTGGAAGTGGCCCATGGCGACCATCGTCATCGAATCGTTGATGCTCATCGCGGGCGTGATCATCTACGTGCGAGCCACGCGGCCGCGGCGGCGCAGAGGGACGATCATCCTCGCCGTGCTGGTCGTCTTCCTCTTCGTCGCCTACGCGTTGAGCATCGTCTCGCCGCCTCCTCCGAGCGAGCGCGCGCTGGCGTGGGGCGGGATGGTCGGCTGGCTCCTCATCCTCTGGCCGTGGTGGGCCGACCGGAACCGCGAGGCGGCCCGTTGAAGGCGCTCTTCCTGATCAACACACGGTCGGGGAAGCGGCGCGGGTACGACGTCCAGGAGCTGATCCGCGCCGAGTGCGGGTGGCTCGAGCACGAGCTGC
>DATEOX010000288.1:0-6102 GCA_035273585.1 Thermoanaerobaculia bacterium | reverse complement strand
GGTGCTCCAGCTCCTGGATCGTCAGCGCGTCGTCGTCCGTCACCGTCGCGCCGGCCTTGTCCACATGCGCGCCGTTGACGAGGATCCGCCGGGCCATGATCAGCGACTGCGCCTTCGACCGCGTCTCGACGAGGCCCCGCTCCACGAGCGCGACGTCGAGCCGCTGCTTCTTCATTCCGAGAGGACCTCGAACCCTTCCTGGCGGAAGTGATGGTCGTTCGTCAGCACGTGCTCGATCCCGCGGTCGCGCATCACGACCATCGACATGCAGTCGGTGAGCGAGTACTCCTTGTCGGGGCGGGCGGCGTAGAGGGCGAGGGCGCGGGCGAAGAGGTCGCGGTTGAAGGCCACCACGGTCCATTGAGCCAATCCGTTGCGGACCGCCGTGACTGCCTTGCTTCGGCTATGAGGACCTACGGCGGCGAAGAAGGCGAGCACTTCGGTGAACACCGCCTCGTGCGTTACGAAAATGGCGTCGCGCAATCGCGCGGCCAAGCGAACGGCGTTGTGGTGGTGCTGGTCACCCCGATCGATCAGAGCGATCGTGTACCACGCATCGACGAAGTACTCCCTCATCTACTTCGCGATGCGCTTCCTCGTGCCGTACACGACTTCGTCGATGTGATCGGAGTCATGTCCTTTCGCGTGCATCCGCTCCAGCTCTTCATCGGGGATCTGCTTCCCGAGCTCGATCACCATGTCCGCCCACTCCCCCAACGTGCCGCGCTTCACCACCCCCCGCACCCGCTTCGCGATCCCTTCCGCGTGCAGGTCGTACTGCGCGCGGAGGACGTCCTGGGAGCCGTGGTGGACGTACTCGTCGGGGATGCCGATGCGGTGGAAGCGGACGTCGCGGATGCCGAGCTGTTCGCAACGCTCCATCACGGCGGAGCCGAAGCCGCCGGCGAGCGAGCCTTCCTCCACGGTAATGACCGGCGACAAAGAATTACAGTATTTCTGAATCAATTCGTCATCCAAAGGCTTGATGAAACGTGCATTGATAACTGTTACCTCAATGCCTTCTTTCGACAGCAGCTCGGCGGCCTGCATCGACGGCCAGACCTCGTTGCCGATGGCGAAGATCGTCGCCGCCGCGCCTTCGCGCAGCACCTCGCCCTTGCTGATGGGGAGCGACTGCAGCTCGGCGTCCATCTTCACGCCGTAGCCGTTGCCACGCGGGTAGCGGAGCGACGTCGGATGGTTCGTCTCGAAGGCCGTCTTGAGCATGTGCCGCAGCTCGTTCTCGTCCTTCGGGGCCATGCAGACCATGTTCGGGAAGATCCGCAGGTAGGCCATGTCGTAGATGCCGTGATGCGTCGGCCCGTCCGCGCCGGCGATGCCACCCCGATCGAGGGCGAAGACGACCGGCAGGTCCATGATCGTGACGTCGTGGAACACCTGGTCGAAGGCGCGCTGCAGGAAGGTGGAGTAGATCGCCGCGATCGGCTTCATCCCCTGCGTGGCCATTCCTCCGGCGAACGTCACCGCATGCTCCTCGGCGATGCCGACGTCGAACATCCGCTCCGGCAGCGCCCTGGCGAACTTGTCCAGCCCCGTGCCGTCCGGCATCGCCGCCGTGATGGCCACGATCTTCGGATCGCGCCTGGCCAGCTCGATCAGGGTGTCGGCGAAGACGGCCGTGTAGGTCGGCGGTGCCGACTTGTCGGACTTGCGCACCTCGCCCGAGTCGATGTCGAACGGCGTCACGCCGTGCGACCAGATCGGCTTGTTCTCCGCCGGGACGTAGCCCTTCCCCTTCTTCGTGATGACGTGCACCAGGAGGGGGCCGTTGTAGTCCTTGTTGCGCTCGAAGAGATCGATGAGGAAGTCGAGGTCGTGGCCGTCGTACGGCCCGAGGTAGCGGAAGCCGAGCTCCTCGAAGAGCGTGCCCGGCACGACCATGTTCTTGAGCACCTGCTCCATGTCGTGCGCCACCTCGTGGAGCTTGCCGCCCACCAGCGGGATGCGGTCCATCACGCCCTTGGCCAGGTCCTTCACCTGGTTGTAGCGCTGGCCCTTGATGATCGAGTTCAGGTAGCCGGACATCGCCCCGACGTTCGTCGAGATCGACATGTCGTTGTCGTTCAGGACGATCATCAGCTTGCGCTTGAGGTGCCCGGCCTGGTTGAGGCCTTCCAGCGCGAGCCCGCCGGACAGCGCGCCGTCGCCGATGATGGCCACCACGCGGTAGTCCTCCTTGCGGAAGTCGCGCGCCACGGCGATGCCCAGCGCGGCGGAGATCGACGTCGATGCGTGGCCGGCGTTGAAGACGTCGTACTCCGACTCCTCCCGCTTGCAGAAGCCGGAGATGCCGTTGTGCTGGCGAATGGTGTGGAACTGCTCGCGGCGGCCGGTGATGAGCTTGTGAGGGTACGACTGGTGGCCGGTGTCGAACACCACCTGGTCGCGCGGCGTGTCGTAGACGTAGTGCAGGGCGAGGGTGAGCTCGACGATGCCCAGGTTGCCGCCGAAGTGGCCGCCGATGGTGGAGACGACCTCGATGATCCGCTCGCGGATCTCCTGCGCAAGCTGTTGCAACTGCTTGCGATCGAGTTTCCGCACGTCGGCGGGAGTGTTGATGGAATCGAGGAGTCGGGCGGTCATGATCGGCGCTCGCAGATGTAACGTGCGATGTCCGGGAGATAGTTCACCGGGCCGGCGATCATACCAGCGTTCTCCAGGGACACACCGAGCAGCCTCCCGACCTCCGCGCGTGCCGCATCCATGCCCAGGAGCGCCGGCCAGGTCAGCTTTCCCTGCGCCAGGTCCTTCCCCGCGGTCTTACCCAGCGTGGCCGCCGTCTCCTCCAGATCGAGGATGTCATCGACGATCTGGAACGCCAAGCCGATGGCGAAGCCGTAGCGGCGCAGCGCCTCGATCTGCTCGTCCGGCGCGTTGGCCAGCAGCCCGCCGAGGACGACGGAGGCGGTGAGCAGCTTGCCGGTCTTGTTGTGATGGATGTACGCCAGAAACTCGAGCAGCTCCTCGAGGTCATGCGGCTGTTCGTGGGCGCGTTCGTGAAGGATGTCCGCCACCTGGCCGCCGATCATCCCCGTCGAGTCGACGGCCATGGCCACCTCGCGCACGGCCCGCAACTGATGCGCAGCATCCACCCCGTCGATCGGTCTGGCCAGCCACGAGACCGCCTCGGTCAGCAAGGCGTCGCCGGTCAGGATGCCCATCGCCTCGCCGTACATGACGTGCGTCGTCTTGCGCCCGCGGCGCAGGTCGTCGTTGTCGATGGCCGGCAGGTCGTCGTGCACCAGCGAGTAGGTGTGGATCAGCTCCAGCGCGGCGATCGGCCGCAGCAGCGGCTCGACGTTCGCGCCGCACGCCTCCGCGGCGGCGATGGCAATGATGGGGCGGATGCGCTTGCCGCCGCCGAGGACCGCGTAGCGCATCGCCTCGTGGATGAGCGGCGGGCGGGTGTCGGCGGGCGGGAGAGAGGCGTCGAGCACGCGGTCGACGAGCGCGCGCCGGCTCTGCAGGTACTCTTCGAGGGTCATTCCGAGTCGTCCGCCGCCGCGTCGTCTTCCTCCGGCTCGAACGGCTCGGTGACCGGCTGCCCCTTCGCGTCGGCCAGGATCAGCTCGATCTTCTTCTCCACTTCCTCCAGCCGCTGATGGCAGAAGCGCGAGAGGCGGATGCCCTCCTCGAAGAGCCGCAGCGACTCGTCCAGCGGCAGCTCCTCCGACTCGAGGCGCTTGACGATCTCCTCGAGCTGCTGGAACGACTTCTCGAACTCCGAGCCTCGCGGGCGGGCCATGCTGGTAGCGCGTTATAGAAGGTGGAGGCGCTAGAATCAACCGTCATGCGCCGGATGATCATCTGCCTCGCTCTCGTCGCCGCTGCCTGCGCCACCGCGCCGAAGCCCCTCCCGAAGGCCAGCGGCAGCTACGCCATCTCCGTCGGCGGCTTCGCCGTCCAGAAGGCGCCGTACTACGACTCGCAGCCGATCGCACACTCGCTCTACACCGATGCCGTCCGCGGCGCGCTACGCGAGGCCTTCGGCGCCCCGCAGCAGCCGGCGGACGGCTCGATCACCGTTTACGTCTTCGAGAATGTGACCAACGCGCAGCTCGATGCCTACGAGCCGCAGCCGCCGCGCATCGAGTACACCGTCGAGCGGGCGGACGGCCGGAAGATCAAGGGAGCAAAGTACGGCGGGGATCGCCGGACTCCTGAGGATGCGCGTCAGCTTGCCGAGGATCTGACTCGGGAGATCGAGCGGCGTCTCCGCTGACGACCGGCCAGAGGCTCTCCACCCCGAGCGTGCGCGCGTCGACGGTGCATGCGAGCCGCCCTTTCTTGAGCTGCACCTCGATCGGGTCGCCGATCTTCACCGCATTCGCGTCGAGGATCGGCTTGCGACGGTTGCGCGTGCGAGAGAAGGCGATGGCGTAGCCGCGTGAGAGCACGGACAGCGGCGAGACGGCGCTGAGCGTCGCCGCGACGTGCTCCAGCCGCTGCCGCTCGCGCGTGATTCTTTGCGGATAACGGACGAGCGGCTCGGCGGCGGCGTTCAGCCGCCGGCGCAGCGCGCGGGCGCGAAAGTCGAGCAGGCGATAGAGCGAGAGGCGGCTCCGCTCCAACCGCTCGCGCCGCAGCTTGAGCCGCTGCGGAAAGCGGCCCAGGCCATCCGACGAGGCGAGGTGGCGCAGCTCGTGGCGCAGGTTGCGGACGCGCGCCGTCACGATGTGCTGGACGCGGCGCACCATATGGTCGACCTGCAGGCAGATCTCGCTCTTGGCCCGGATCACGATCTCCGCCGCGGCGGACGGCGTCGGCGCGCGGAGGTCGGCCACCAGGTCCGAGATCGTGAAATCGGTCTCATGCCCCACCCCGGAGATGGTCGGGATGTGGCAGTCGGCGATGGCCCGGGCCACGATCTCTTCGTTGAACGGCCAGAGGTCCTCCAGCGATCCTCCCCCGCGGCAGATGAGCACGACGTCGTGCAGCTTCCAGCGGGAGAGGTGGCGGATGGCGACGGCGATCTCCCGCGCCGCCTGCGCGCCCTGCACGCGGACGGGGAAGATCTGCAGCTCCAGCCCCTCGAAGCGGCGCCCCAGGACGTGGAGGATGTCCCGGATCGCGGCGCCGGTGGGGCTGGTCACGATGGCGATGCGCTGCGGCAGCATCGGGATCGGCTTCTTGCGCGCGGCGTCGAAGAGCCCTTCATCAGCGAGACGCTTCTTGAGCTGCTCGAGGGCGAGCTGCAGCGCGCCGAGGCCGGCCGGCTCGGCCGAGACGGCATTGAGCTGGAACTCGCCCTTTTGTTCGTAGATGGTCAGCCGCCCGCGGACGATGAGCTGCAGCCCGTTCTCGATGCGGAAGCGCAGGAAGCGAGCGTTGGTGGCGAAGAGCACCACCCGCATCGACGCCTTCGCGTCCTTGATCGAGAAGTAGAGGTGCCCAGCCGCCGAGCGGGTGAAGTTGGTCACTTCCCCTTCGACGGAGACGTCGTTATAGCGATAGAGGTCGAGGTTGAGCTGGCGGATGAGCTCGCCGACCTGCCAGACGCGTGCGGACATCCACCGAGTGTAGCGGACTTTTCAGGCAAGTTATTTGCGCTGCTTCCGAACTGAGGAGACTTTGATCATGAAGACGATTTTCTTCGCCGCAGCCCTTCTGATCCTCGGCGCATGCGCGCACCACGACTCCACGACGACCGCCTCGGGCGAGATCCGCACCGATGGCACCTCCGGCGCGATGGCCGGCCCCGCCGTGATCGACAGCGACGGCAATCTCTATTCGAGCAGCGCCACCGGCGGCACCGGCAACGCGGCCTCGGTCGGGACGAACACGAACGTGAACGTCACCCCGCAGACCGCCCAGTCGACGGTGACTGTGACGGAGACCCCCGCGCTCGTGACCGCCCCGGTCGTGACGACGGTAGTCGAAGCCCCCGCCCCGCCCCCCGCGGAATTCATCATCGAGTCGCCGACACCCACCGTGACGACGATCGACACCCCGATGACCTCCGCGAGCACGATGCAGGAGCAGGAGACGACGACTACGACGACCACCACGACGACTGAGCATCGCCGGATGCGGAAGGACTAGGCGTACACGGGGCCGGCTGGAGAGCCGGCCCTACATTTG
>DATEOX010000287.1:0-5281 GCA_035273585.1 Thermoanaerobaculia bacterium | reverse complement strand
AAGCGGCCGGCCTCGAGGCGCGCGACATCCAGAAGGTCCTGGATCAGCCGCTCCATCTGCCGGGCCGAGGTGCGGATGGTGTCGATGAGCTCCCGCGCTTCGCCCGGCTCCGCGTCGGTGAGGAGGTCGGCGGAGAGCGAGATCTTCGTCAGCGGGTTGCGCAGGTCGTGGGAGACGATGCCCAGTGTCTCGTCGCGCACCCGCACCGCGGCCTCCGCCTTCTCCTTCGCCTCCCGCTCCTGCTCCATCAGCCGCACCCGGCGCAGGGCGAGCGAGGTGAGGTCGCCCAGGGTGCGGGCGCGGACGACCTCGGAGTCGCGGAACGTGCGGCCGGAGTTGCGGCTGTTGAGCAGCACGAGCGCGCCGAGGACTTCGTCTTCGGCCACGAGCGGCGTCACGAGCACCTGGCAATCGGCGCAACTGTCGGTCAGATAGGGCGCCATCGAGGCGCCGAAGCTGCTCATGTCCGCCAGGATGACCGGCTGGCGGTTCTTCACGATCTCCTCGGTCAGCGATCCCGGATAGGCGACCTGCAGCCCGCGCGGCGGCGTGCCGCGGCCGGAGGTGGAGACGATCTCGACCAGGCCGTCGTCATTGATGACCCGCTCGACGTAAACGCCGTCGGCGCGGGTGACGAGCGTGGCCCGGTTGGTGATCTCGTACAGCACGTCGGTCATCTCCACCGCGCCGGTCAGCGCGCTGGCGAGATGGCGGAACGCCGCTTCTTCATCCGCCCGCCGCTCGAGCTGCGCGCGCGCCTGCTGCTCTTTCTCCAGCGCGCGCTTGCGGTCGGTGATGTCGCGCGCGAAGCCGGTGAACGTCGTGCCGTTCCACTCTCCGAACGAGATCTCCAGCGGGATCTCATGGCCGTCGCGATGCAGCCCCGGCAGCTCCACGCCCGTCCAGGGGATGCGCTTCTCGTGCGTGGCGATGTAGTGCGCCATCCCGGCCCGATGCCGCTCCCGAAAGCGCTCCGGGATGATGACGTCCAGCTTCCGCCCGATCAGCTCCTGCGGTTTCCATCCGAACAACCGCTCCACGGCCTTGTTGCAGAAGAGAACGTTGCTCTCCGCGTCGATGGTGAAGATGGCATCCTGCGCGGTCTCGGAGACGAGCCGGTAGCGCTCCTCCGACTCGCGCAGCGCGTCGGTCGTGCGCCGGCGCTCGATGTAGTCGCCGATGTGCGCGCCGATGAGGGCCATCTCCGGCAGCACGGCCTGGTCCGGCTCGCGCGACTCGCGGCTGAAGAACTCCATCACACCGATGACTTTCCCGTCGAGGAAGATGGGAAACGCGCAGGCGGCGGCCATCCCGGCCCGTTCCGCGGCAGGCATCCGTGGGAACTCCGGCCGCTCGCGGAAGTCGACCACCCACGCCGGCTCGCGCCGGCTCCACACCGCGCCTGCCAGCCCGATGCCCGGCTCGAGGCTGCTCCCGCGGCAGAGATGCTCCGCCGCGGCATGATCGACGTCCTCCGCGTACCAAAGCTCGATGCAGCGCAGGCGGCCGGTCGCGCGGTCGGCCTCCCAGAGACAGCCGATGTCCCAGCCGAGGTGCTCGCAGATGGTCTGCAGGACGCGGACGGCGGTCGCCTCGAACGGCTGCTCCTCGTTGAGGAGGTTGGTCAGCGCCAGTTGGGCGGCGAGGCGCTGCTGGGTCTGGTGACGATCGGTGATGTCGCGCTGGATCTTGCAGAAGCCGACGACTTCCCCCGCCTCGTTGCGGATGGCCATCGTGGCCCCGTCGGCGAAGAAGCGCGAGCCGTCTTTGCGAAGATGCCAGCGGGTGTCGTCGGCGCTGCCCGTGGTGCGGGCCGTCTCCAGTTCCCGCTCGGGGATGCCGTTGGCCCGGTCCAGAGGCGTGAAGAGGAGGGCAAAGTGCCGCCCGATAATCTCCACCGGCGCGTAGCCGATCATGAGCTGTGCCCCGCGGTTCCAGGTCTCGAGATGACCGCGGGCGTCCATCAGGAAGATGGCAAAGTCCCGCGCCTCATCGACGATGAACCGGAAGACGCCTTCCGCGGAAGCCACGCTCTCGGGCATGAGCGCAAGAGAGCACACGGCATGCCGCATGCGGCCAGTGGCTGGGGAGGGTGGATTCGAACCACCGGATGGCGGCTCCAAAGGCCGCTGCCTTACCACTTGGCGACTCCCCAATCCGTGGCCGGCGCACTCTAACAAGAATCGACTCGGCGATCATCCGCCGAACTTCTCGGCCGCCCTCCGCTTCATCTCCTCCGGCGTCACGTCTTCCACGTGGCTGGAGATGTACCACTCGTGGCCGAACGGATCGACGAGCTTGCCGCCGCGGTCGCCGTAGAACTGCGTCTCGACCGGCCGCTGCACGGTCGCTCCCGCCTCCTCCGCGCGCTTGACCACGGCATCGACGTCATCCACGTAGAGGTGGAGCATCACCGGCGTGCCGCCCAGCGTCTTCGGACTGAGGAAGCCGTGGTCCGGGTACTCGTCGGCGATGTAGAGCGGACGGCCGTTGATGCGGATCTCGGCGTGGCCGACGCTGCCGTCCGGGGCGCTCATCCGGAAGAGCTCCGTCGCCCCGAACGCCTTCTTGTAGAACTCGATCGCATCCCCCGCCCCTTTGATGCAGAGGTACGGGATCGCCCCTTCGGATGCTTCCGGGATTGGCCTGGTCATGATCGCTTTCTCCTTTCGATTTGCGGATGCTACCGGACGCCGGCCCGCAGTGTCTCGACGTCGCACGTCCGGACGATCGCCCCCGCAGTGACCGGCTGGCAGGGAGAGGTCGGCGCGAAGCCGAGCTGCTGGCGCGCCTCGTCGAGTGCGGAGCGGAGCGTGATGAGCTCCGTGGCGTGGACGATCGCCGTCCGCCCGCCGTCGACGGGGGTCAGACCGGCCGCGGTGCGGACGGCATTCACCGCCGTCTGCAGCTCGTCCACATGCACGCCGCGGATGGAGGTGACGGCCGGCTGCAGCGGCGCGTCGGCGAAGGCCGTCGTCGTCGCCATGTCGATGTTGCTCGCGGCGGAGGCGACGCGCACGCGGTAGAGGAACGCCGTGTTCGCCGGCAGCGAGGTGTCGGTGAAGGACGGCGCCGGCGAGCTGCCGATGGAGGCGAAGCTCGAGGCGGTCGTGGCGCGCTCGATGGTGTAGGAGGCGGCGCCGGCGACCGGCGACCAGGTGAGCGAGACGGATGACGCGCTCGTCGCAGTGGCGACGAGGTTCGAAGGGGCGGGAGCGAGGAACGCCGGACGGTCGCGGCCGATGCCGGTGCCAAAGGAGATGATGGAGAACGCCGGAAAGTAGACACCCATGCAGTTGCTCGAGCCGGTGTCGAAGCGCGGAGGGGTGGCGTCGCGGTCGAGGTGACCGCGGAAGGCCTCGTCGAGGCGCGGCGCGAACGAAGGGCGGTCGAAGGAGAAGTGCATGAACGAGCCGAGGCCGTTCGCCGCGTAACCGGTGGCCGGCTCGCCGCAGGGGGTGCCGTCGAACTGGTAGCGCGTCGCGTACTCGTACGCCGGCGAGGTGACGAACGCGTTCGGACGGGCGAGCCAGGAGTTGCAGTAGCTCGTCAGCGCATAGCCCAGATCGACGCCGGCAAGGTCGGCGTAATAGTTTGCCTTGCAGAGGGAGATGGCGCGCACCGCGTCGGCGTCGTCCCAGCCCGGCTGGGCGTTGCAGAAATTACCGCAGACCTGCACGCACTTTGCGACGGCGGCGCCGTTCTCCTCCTGCCAGATGAACCGCGTGGGCGGCACACGGAAGGAGCCGGTGAAGCCGGCGGCGAGGAGGTAGTTCTTCACCGTGTCGACCGCGAGCGTGCGATAGAGCTCGTTGCCGGTGGCGCGGTACGCGGCGAGCATGGCGATGACGACGTCGCCGTGGTAGCCGGCGTAACTGAACGGGTCGCAGTCCGGCGGCGTGCAGCCAGGCGAGAAGGGGGTGGAGCGGCCGCCGGTGTTCCGTCCCGAGGCGAGCCAGTAGCTAATGCCGTAGGCCGGGTGGTGCACGAAGTCGTTCACGAACGCGGCGCTGATCTGATCGGCGAGCGTCCGGTAGGCGCCCCGCTGCGGGTCGGAGAAGGACGGCGACGCGGCCGCGGTATGGAGCGAGGTGATGATGCGCGCGGTGGCGTCGCTCGCGTCGTCGCCGTTCGCGGGCGTCGCATCGATGGTCGCCGCGTTGCCGGTACCGACCGTCACCCGCACGTTCCAGAGCGGCAGTGGCGGTCCGCTCGCGGGCAGCAGGGCGCGCACCGTCTTCACCCACGGGTCGAAGGATGCCGATCCGCGCAGCGCCAGCGCCAGTCCGACCTGCGACAGCTCGTCGGTCACGACGCAGAAGTGGCTCGCGTCGCGGTTCGCCGATGGGACGTCGCACTTGTCCCAGTCGAGGTTCTTCCAAGGCTCGGCGCTCAGCGGATCGCTGTTGCACCAGTCGCTCTTCTGGTACTTCGGCACGAGGAGGCAGTCCTCGCCGCCGCATTTCGCCGGCACCACCACCCGCGGGTCGGCAATCCAGTCGTCGACGAGCTGGTCGAAGGTGAAGCGGTGGCCGTGGCTGTCGTCGAAGGTGGCGTCGGGCGGGAGCGGCGCCTCCGGAAGCTGGGCCAGCGCCCGAAACGCGAGGAGGCAGCAAAAGAAAAACGCCGTGCGCATGGCGCACGGCGCATTCGAAAGGCGGGCCAGATCCGGAACTACTCCAGCTTGATCGACTTCTTCGTCTTCTCGCGGCGGGCGGACTCCTTGGCCGAGTACTCCTGGGTGCACTCGTCCTGGTCGACCATCACGCATCCGAGGTAGTCGCTGATCTCCACCAGGCAGGCGCGGATGGCCTTGCCGGCGGGCGTGTTCGAGTACTTGCCCAGGCCGCCGGAGAAACCGCCGCGGGAGAGGCCGCCGGCCACGCCGTAGCTGCTGGAGCGCGCCTCGACGGTGCGGGTGTAGGCCACCTCGCCGGTCGTCGTGTCGACCACACGGAGGTCGACGGCGATGTAGGCGTCGTCCTTCTTTCCTCCGAGGGAGATGCCGCGGAAGCTGATGCCCCCGCCGCCGCCCTGCGTCTTCTCTTCATACGCCGAGACGGTGCCCATCACCAGGTACTTCGCGCCGGTGAGCTTGCCCACCTTCGCCGCGCTGCCCTTGGCCACGCGGCCCGACGCGGCCAGGTCCTGTTCCTGGAGCACCGCGTCCAGCTTGTCGCGCTCGACGAGCTTGAACTTCTCCGTCGAGGCAAGCTCGTTGGTCAGCATGCCGGCCAGGTCGTTCCCCGCGCCGCCGTACCACCAACCGGCCGACGTGTCA
>DATEOX010000286.1:0-7434 GCA_035273585.1 Thermoanaerobaculia bacterium | reverse complement strand
CGTGGCGCAGCGCGTCGTGCTGATGTCGTTCGACGGCCTTTCGGCGGACGAGGCGGAAGCCGTGGGCGTCCTGAACGACATGCCGCTGCGGGTCAGGCGCGTGATCCCGGTCGACCCGACGCAGACCTCGTCCACGCACGCCGCGATCCTCACCGGCGAGACGCCGGCGAAGAGCGGCATCGTGGCCAACAACTTCCACAGGCCGGGCGCGCCGCGGACGGAAGTGGCGCGCGGGCTCGATGCGGAGATCGACGCCGAGACGCTGCTCGACGTCGCGCGCCGGAACGGCAAGCGCGTCGGCGCGCTGATCTTCCCCACCATCGATGCGGCGTCGCCGAGGCGGACGCCGGACTTTGGGATCCGCTTCACGAAGAATTTGACGGATGCGCGGGTGGTGCAGTTGAAGCGCGGCGACTTTCGCGCGGAGTGGCTGCCGCCGACGTGGGGCACGCCGGCGGGGCGGCATCCGTCGTACAGTCCGGCCATGCGCGCGCGGCTGGAGTGGCGCATCCCGCGGAAGGCGCGGCAGGACGTCGACCTCGTCGCGTACGACACGACCGACGACGGCGCGCGCAACTACGACGCGTTCTACATCGAGTCGGAGAGCGGCGAACAGCCGCTCGGCTCCACGCGCTGGTTCCCGATCTCGCAGCGGCTGGACGACGGCCTGTACGGCTCGTGGTCGAAGCTCCTGCAGACCGATCCGGCGCTCGATCGGGTGACGGTGTACTGGGGACCGATCGCGCACAACGAGGCCTACCCGGAGTCGTTCCGGCAGATCGTGGATGATGAGGCGGGCTTCTGGCCGGGCGTGCCGGACGAGACGAACGCCCGCGGCGGCGCGATCGATCGCGCCACGTACACCGAGCAGATGGAGCGCTTCTCCGACTACCTGACCCGGGCCACGACCGCGGCCATCGGGCACGAGCAGTTCGACCTCCTCCTCGCCTACCAGCCGATCATCGATCAGGTGGAGCATCCCTTCCGCGCCGACGAGGCCATGCGCCGAGCGGCCTACGCCGCGATGACGCGGGCCGTCGCCGCAACCTCCGCGAAGCTCGATCCGGCGCGCGACGCGATCATCGTCCTCGGCGACCACGGCCTCGCGCCGCTCGACACCGCGCTGCACCTCGGTCGATTGCTGCAGGATGCCGGACTCGCCGACCGCTGGGAGGCGTTCGCCAGCGGCGGCAGCATCGCCCACTTCTACCGCTTCGGCGATCCCGATGACACGGCGCAACTGGTCGCGTATCTCCAGAACCTGAAGGCGCCGGACGGCGCGCCGGTGTTCGAGCGCGTCGAGGCGAAGACCGCGGCCATGCATCCGAACAGCGGCGACGTCGTGGCGTTCGCCTGGCCGCGCTTCGGCCTCACCATCGGCGGCGGCGAGCTGTTCCTCGAGGCGACATCGCAGGGACAGCATGGCGGCCTGAGCACGCATCGCGAGTACCACACCACGCTCGGCGCCCGCGGGGCGGGCATCGCGAGCGAGACCATTGATGAGCTTCCGCAGACGGAGATCGCCCCGTTCGTGAGAGGGTTGCTCGGATGGCACTGACCGCTACCCAACAGAGCGGCGGGGAGACCCGTACGTTATTTGTGGTCAGGTCGGCCGGCCGCGAAACGGCCGTTATCCTCCTCTTCCTCCTTGCCGCGGCCGTGCTGACCTGGCCTCTTGCCATCCGGCTCCCGACCGCGGTGTCGGACCTCGGCGATCCGCTGCTCAACGCCTGGATCCTCGACTGGGTCTGCCATTCGCTCACCCACGCGCCGCTGGATCTCTTCAACGCCCCGATCTTCTATCCGGGCAAGCTGCCGCTGGCGTACAGCGAGAACATGATCGGCGTGGCCATCCTGGTGATGCCGTTCTACCTCGCCGGCGCGAGCCCGATCGCGCTGCACGGCATCGCCACGCTCCTCGGATTCGCCCTCTCCGGCTACGGCGCGTTCGTGCTGGCCCGGATGCTCACCCGCAACTGGATCGCATCGTTCATCGCCGGCATCTTCTACGCCTTCGTCAACTTCAAGTTCGACCACCTCGCGCACCTGCAGATCCTCTGCAGCCAGTGGCTGCCGCTGATGCTCGCCGCGCTGCTCGCCTACTGGCGCCGCCCGACGCGCGGCCGCGCCGCGCTCCTCGCCGCGGCGTTCGTGATGAACGGCCTGACGAACATCCACTACCTTCTCTTCGGCTCGCTCGCCCTCGGGCTGACCATCCTCTACTGGGCCATCGCCGCGCCGCCGCGCGACAGGCGATTCTGGCTGCAGCTCCTGACCGCGCTGGTCATCGCCGGCGTCATCGTTGCGCCACTGCTCATCCCCTACCGCATCGTCTCGCAGGAGTACGAGATGAAGCGCGGCCGCGGGGAGACCGAAGGGGGGTCGGCGACGTGGAGCGACTGGCTGATGTCCGGCGGCGGCAGCGTGCTCTACCATCCCGTCACTGCGGGGCGGGGGGAGGCGGAGCGGCATCTCTTCCCCGGATTGCTGATCGTCTTTCTGGCCATCGCGGCGTGGCTGCTGCGGGAACGGCGGGAAGAGATCGCGGCACGCATGGAGGCCAGCCGGCGCTCATTGCGCTTCCTCGACTTCGCCATCTTCGTGGCGGCGGTCTTCACCTACATCGGGATGGCCACCGACCAGTTTCAGGTGAACTTTTTGCGGGTGACGATCATCCGCTACGACCGGGCGGACGTCTCGGCGATGGTGCTCGCGGTGCTGATCATCATCCGCTGCTCGATCGCCCTGCCGCGCTTCATCGGCGGCAACTTCCGGACCCTGGCCGCCCGCTCGCGCTTCTCCGTCGAGGAGCAGTCCGCCGCGCTCTGGATCTTCATCGGCGTCCTCGGCTCGCTGGGGCTGAACTTCTTCTTCCACGCCTTTCTCTTCAGCCGGACTGGCGTCTTCCGCAGCATTCGCGTGCCGGCGCGGTGGGCGATCATCGCCTACGTCGGCCTGGCCGCCTGGGGAGCGATGGGCGCCGCCGAGATGCTGCGCCGGCGGGACGGGCGGAAGCGGCAGGTGGTCGCCGCGCTGCTCGTCGTCGCGGCGCTCCTCGACGTCTGGCCGCGCGTGAAGTGGGAGATGGCCGTGCCGGAGCCGGCGCCGGTGTATCGCTGGCTGGCGCAGACGAAGCGCGGGCCGGTGCTGGAGCTGCCGATGAGCGGCTTCGGCGTGCAGTACCTCTACATGCTGGCCAACACCGCGCATCACGTGCCCATCTACGACGGCCTCTCCGGTTTCGAGCCGCCCGTCACCCGCGCGCTGCGCGAGGCCGGCGAGCAGTACCGCTTCGACGACGCCTATCTCGGCCTGGTCGAGCGCACCGGCGGCGCGCTGATCATCGTGCACGCCGACTGGCTTCTCGGCCAGGTGCCGTCGCTCTTCGCCTTCCTGAAGCAGAACGTCGCCCGCGGCCGGCTCGGCTTCGTCCGCCGTTTCGACCACGGCCTCAACGGCGACTGGGTCTTCGCCGTCACGCGCAACGTGCCGGACTGGCAGACGCTCCGCGCCCCGAACGACCGCGACCCGGCCGGCTTCACGCCGGACGAGAACCTGCAACGGCTGCTCTCGCATCAGCCGACCTACACCGCCTCGACCTTCGGCATCGTCGAGTTGCCGCGCAACGTGACGGAGATCGACGGCGTGATGCACCTCTCCGGCTGGGCCATGTCGCCGCACGGCATCGCCCGCGTGCGCGTCCTCATCGACGCCGGCCGCCGGATCTACGACGCCGACCTCCACGCCCGCCCCGACGTCTCCGCCGCCTTCCCCTGGTACCCGAAGACGACCACGCCGTGGTTCACGCTCGACATTCGCCGCCCGACAGGCGTGCGCCGCGACACCGACGTGCAGGTGGAGGTGATCGACGGCAGGGGGAAGGCGACGCGGTTCCCGGATCTCGTGGTGTGGTGGGATTAGCCGTCATCCTGAGCCCCGCAGAGGGCGAAGGATCTCCTCGCAAGAACCGGGAGATCCTTCGCCGTCTTCGCGGCTCAGGATGACATCATCACCACTCGTCGAGCACCTGCGGGAACTTCCAGCGCGCCTCGCGCAGCTCCTCCTCGATCGCTTCCCGCTCGGGGGCGTCGGCGAGCTGGGGGACATCCCAGTTGGCCAGCCACATCGGGTTGACGTAGGGCAGGACGGCGATGTGCTCGAGGCGGTACGGGAGGCCGCGCTCCTCGAAGCGGCCGTTGAGCCAGGCCACCACGTCCTTCGAGGTCGGGATCGGGTCGCTCATTCGATGCCGTGCTCCTTCATCTTCGCTGCCAGCGTGCGCGGGGAGATGCCGAGGATCTCGGCGGCCTCGGGGCGGGAGGGGGCGCGGCGGAGGGCGTCGGCGATCTTCAGCCGCTCCACGATCCGCGCCGCCCGCTCGCTCGCCTCGGCCAGCGTCCCGCTGAGGTCGACCGCGTCGCGCAGCCCCTCCTCCGACGCGCGGTCGCTCGGCACGACGTTCAGGTCGCGCGCCTCGATCGTGCTCCGGTCGCAGAGGATGGCCGCCCGCTCGATGCAGTTCTCCAGCTCGCGGATGTTGCCCGGCCACTCGTAGGCGCGGAGCAGCGCGCGCGCCTCGTCGCTGATGCGCAGCCCCGGCTTGGCCAGCTCGCCGGCGAAGCGACGGAGGAAGAAATCGACCAGGCCGTCGATGTCCTCCCGCCGCGCGCGCAGCGGGGGGATGGTCACGGGGAAGACGTTGATGCGGAAGAAGAGGTCGTCGCGGAAGCGGCCCTGCTTCACGTCGTCGGCGAGGTTGCGGTTCGTGGCGCAGAGGAGGCGGACGTCCACGTCGATCGTCGCCGCGCCGCCGATGTGCTCGAAGCGCCGCTCCTGCACGATGCGCAGCACCTTCGACTGCACGGCCAGCGGCAGCTCGCCGATCTCGTCGAGGAAGATCGTGCCGCCGTCGGCGAGCTCGAACTTGCCGAGCTGGCGCGCCGTCGCGCCGGTGAACGATCCCTTCTCGTGGCCGAACAGCTCGTTCTCCACGAGCGACTCGGGGATGGCCGCGCAGTTGATGGCCACGAACGGCCGGTCGCGGCGGGGCGAGAGCTGATGGATGGCCCGGGCGAAGAGCTCCTTCCCCGTCCCCGACTCCCCCTGCAGCAGCACCGTCGAATCGGTCGGCGCCACGCGCTGGATGGCCTGCGAGACTTCCACCAGCCGCGGCGACTCGCCGACGATGGCCGGCAGCCGGTGCCGCTTCTGGAACTCGTCGCGCAGGAGGAGATTCTCGTGGCGCAGGTCGCGATGCTCGCGGCAGCGGCGGAGCAGGAGGAGGAGGTAGTCGACGTCGATCGGCTTCTGGATGAAGTCGTACGCGCCGAGCTTCATCGCCTCGACCGCGTTCTCGATCGTCCCGAAGCCGGTCATCACGATCACCGGCACGTCGGGGTCGCTCTCCCGCGCCTGCCGCAGCACCGCGATGCCGTCCGCCCCCGGCAGGCGCAGGTCGGTGACCACGGCGAGATAGCGCCTCCCCTCCGCCAACCAGCGCGTGGCCAGCGCCCCGGACGGCGCGACGTCCGCCTCCAGCCCCTCGGACTCGATGGTCTCGCGGAGCATGGCGGCCAGCGACTCCTTGTCTTCGACGATGAGGATGCGCTTCATGATGGATTGAGGATTGAGGATTGAGGATTGAGGATGAAAGGCGGCGAATTCGTCACGTCCTCAATCCTCAATTCTCAATTCGGTTCTCTCACAGACCAAAGTACGCCCGAATTCTGGACAGCACCGTCCGCTGCGCATCCTCCGGACTCTCTGCGCGCAGCGACTCCAGCCGGTCGCGGCGCTCGGTCACTTTCTTCGAGATCGCACCGGCGAGCTCGGGGTGGTTGTGGAGGATCGGCTGCAGCGCCTCCTTGGCAATCTCGATGGCGATCACGTCCGTCGTCGCGACGACATCCGCGGTGCGCGGCTCGCCGGTGAGGAGGGCCATCTCGCCGAAGACGCTCCCCTCCATGAGCTGCGTCACCTCGCGCTGCGTGGCGTCCTCATCGTCCGTGATGCGCACCGACACGGTGCCGTCGTGCACCACGAACATGGAGTCGCCGGCAGTGCGGCGGCGGATGATCGTCTCCCCTTTCGAGTACGAATGTACGCGCGCGCTGTCGGCCAGCGCCGCGCGCGCCTCCTGCGGCAGCGGCTGGAGGATGTCGACGTCCTGCAGGCGGGCCAGCACCTCGTCGTGCGGCACCTTGTCGTGCTCGATGGCCGGCGGCGTGTACGGCTGGTAGGCGCGGATCGGAAAGGCCATGCC
Source organism: Thermoanaerobaculia bacterium (assembly GCA_035273585.1). Taxonomy (GTDB): domain Bacteria; phylum Acidobacteriota; class Thermoanaerobaculia; order Gp7-AA8; family Gp7-AA8; genus JAFAVZ01. The sequence goes on along the minus strand of DATEOX010000286.1, from coordinate 1,172 downwards.
GATGTTGTTGCGGCGCATGGCGTACCAGATGGCCTTGCGGATGTCGGCGTCGATGCGGTCGCGGGCCGAGTAGTCGCGGGTGTAATACTTCACCTCGTAGTTCACGGCCGAGTCGCCGAAGCCGCCGACGCGGGCGATGCACGGCATCTCGCGGGCGACACCCTCCACGTGCGAGGCGGCCTGGGTCAGCACCTGGATCACCGTGGCCGGCGCCACGTGATAGTCGACCCCCACGCTGACGATGCGCGCGTTGAGGTTGGCCCGGGGGAAGACCTCCAGCCGCTCGCGGGCGAGCTGCGAGTTGGGGATGATCACCACGTTGTTGTTGAACGTCCGGATGCGCGTGCCCCGCCACCGGGTCCGCTCCACCACGCCGATGTAGTCGCCGGAGCGGATCACGTCGCCCGTCTCGAAGCTGTCCTCGAGGTGCAGGGCGATGCCGGCGAAGAGGTTGCCGAGGGTCTCTTGCAGGGCCAGACCGAGGACGACGGCCAAGACGCCGCCCGTGGCCAGCCAGGTGCGGATCGGGTAGTTGAAGACGAAGCCGCTGACCCAGATGAAGAGGACCAGGTAGAGGCCGATGGACATGATGTCGCGCAGCAGTTGCGGCGCGACGACGTTCCGCTGCCGCGACATCATCAGATCGAAGACCGCCAGATCGAAGGCCCGGACGAGGGCGAAGATCAGCGGCACCCAGGCCAGGAACTTCAGTCCAGCGTCCTCGGCGCCGAAGAACGGCTCGAGCTGTTTGGCCAGCGCCGGCTGGCGGGCGATCAGGATCCAGTACGCGGCGAAAAGAACGCCGCTGATGAAGAGCGGAACGAGGACGCGGGAGCGGTCGGACGGGCGCGTGATGTCACTCCTGTTCCGGGCTGCTGCGCCGTTCTCTGCTGATGCGGATGATGTCCTTCACGCCGATGAGGAGGTGGATCACGCCGAAGCCGGAGATGAAGCCGCGCACGAAGGGATTGTCGGCCCACAGGCCGAGGGCGAGGCTGTTGTGCAGCAGCGGATTCATCGTCCAGATGCGCGTCCAGGGCACGACGGTGAAGAACAGGCCCGCCTCCAGGCAGTAGAGGGCAAAGAAAAGAGCCACGGACACGGAGGGGGATTGTACAGAACCCTCGCCCCGCGCCAGCGGGGAGAGGGTGGCCGGAGGCCGGGTGAGGGGT
>DATEOX010000285.1:0-8544 GCA_035273585.1 Thermoanaerobaculia bacterium | reverse complement strand
CTCGGCATCGCGTACCTCTTGCTGATGTTCGGCCTGGCCCGGCTGGGCGGGCGGCTGTGGGACCGGAAGGTCGGCCTCTGGCTGCTCATCCTCGGCGCGGCCGGCTTCGGCGTCTCGCTGATCGATCCAAACTTCTACTCGATCGCCGCCAAGCCGGACAACGTCCCGATCGGGGCGATGATCTTCCTCCTCGGCATCTTCACCTGGATCGCCCTGCGCAAGGCGTATCTGAACGACAAGCAGATCGCCGCCGGCGGCATCCCATGGGAGAAGACCGAGTCGGACGAGAAGCTCTTCACCTGGCCCGACCTGGTCTACACCGAGATGCTCTGCATGATCCTCCTGACGATCGTGATGATCGTCTGGTCGGTCGGGCTCCGCGCCCCGCTCGAGGAAGCGGCGAACCCGACGTCGTCGCCCAACCCGGCCAAGGCGCCCTGGTACTTCCTCGGCCTGCAGGAGATGCTCGTCTACTTCGATCCCTGGCTGGCCGGCGTCGTCCTCCCGACGCTGATCATCGTCGGCCTGATGGCCATCCCCTACATCGATACGAACCCGAAGGGGAATGGCTACTACTCGTTCCGGGAGCGGAAGTGGGAGCTGGGGATCTTCCTCTACGGCTTCCTCGTCCTCTGGTCGTTCCTGATCATCACCGGCACGTTCCTCCGAGGCCCGAACTGGAACTTCTTCGGCCCCTACGAGTACTGGGACCCGAACAAGCTCGTGCCGCTGGTGAACATCGACCTCTCGGAGCTGATCTGGGTCAAGCTCCTGGGGATGCCGCTGCCGAAGATGTGGCTGATCCGGGAGATGTTCGGCCTGATCCTCTGCGTGGCCTACCTCGGCCTCCCGCCGCTGCTGGCCATCAAGAGCTTCCGCCGCTTCTACCTGAAGATGGGACCGCCCCGCTACTACGTCGGCGCGTACCTGTTCCTGATCATGATGTCGCTGCCGATCAAGATGGTCCTGCGCTGGCTGTTCAACCTGAAGTACATCGTGCACATCCAGGAGATCTTCTTTAATGTTTGAGTTGCTGGTTGCTAGTTGCTGGTTGCTAGTAGAGAAGACCACGCAAACGCTGCCCTACCAGCAACTAGCAACTAGCAACTAGCAACTACACACATGAAGCCCCAAGAGCCGATCCCGCACAACTACCCGATGAGGAAGCTCAACCTCATCTTTGCCCTGTCGAGCCTCGGGCTGCTCGCGGTGACGGGGCTCATCGTCGGCTACGACTACGTGCGCGGCTGGAAGTGGTTCCAGTACGAGTTCATGCGCATCCAGAACCAGCGGCTGCAGCAGGACCTCCGGGCGGCCGAGCAGTCGGCGAACAAGGAGCAGCTCGCGGACCTCGACCGCCAGGTCCGGCAGCACGAGCTGGAGATCGCCCGCCAGCGGCAGGAGTACATCACCGCCCAGAAAGAGCTCGACGACTGGGAGGGGAAGCACTACGCCGCCGACCAGGACTACCGCTTTACCAAGGCCCGCCTGGATGCGGCGCGCTACGAGGTCGAGGCGGCCATCACCCAGAACCGCGCGGACAAGGCGGCCCGGGCGCGCGAGTACCAGGACCTCGACCGGCTGACCACGAAGCTGCAGCTCGACCTGCAGGACGTCACCCGCAAGCGCGACGCGGCCCTGGCCCGGGTCAACGTCTGGCTCGGCAAGATCAAGGAAGTCGAGGACAGGAAGAAGGAGCTGACCGCCTCCATCGATCTGATCAACAAGCAGCTCGCGACCGTCTCGGCGACGAAAGAGAACATCATCCTCAACCTGCCGATGCTCGACTTCATCGCCCCCACGTTCAAGATCGACCAGGTCGTCCTGCCCGACCTCTTCATCGACATGAACTACATGAACGTGCCGCGCGTCGACCGCTGCCAGACCTGCCACCGCGCGATCGACCGTCCGGGCTTCGAGTCGAAGAAAGAGGCGGCGCGCCTCGCCGCCGAGCTGCAGGGGAAGCTGGACCGCTTCGAGGTCGGCGCCGACAAGCGCCCGGACATGGAGGCGCGCATCGCCCAGCTCAAGCGCATCCAGGACGGGCCGGACGACGTCCTCAACCCCTTCCGCACCCATCCGCGCCTCGATGAGATGGTCGGCTCGGCCTCTCCCCATCCGCTGCTGGAGTTCGGCTGCACGGCCTGTCACCGCGGCCAGGACCGGGCCACGGAGTTCGGCCGCGCGGGCCACGTCCCGGCCAGCCCGAAGATGGAGAAGCGCTGGCGCGGCGGCTTCCTCGGCGGTTACCTGCCGACGACGGCCGACTACGAGCATCGCAACTGGGGCTACGAGCCGAACCCCTTCCTCGACACGCCGATGTATCCGCGCCAGTACTACGAGGCCGGCTGCCTCAAGTGCCACGCCGGCCAGGTGACGGTGGGCGGCGGCGACTCGCACATCACCAAGGCCACGGCGACGGTCGAGCTGTACGGCTGCCATGCCTGCCACAAGATCAGCAACTGGCGCTTCGCCGACCTGCGCAAGCCGGGGCCCGACCTGAACGGCATCGCGGAGAAGACCACGCCCCAGTGGGCCTTCCGCTGGATCTCCGAGCCGCACAGCTTCCGCTCCACGACGCGCATGCCTTCCTTCTTCTACCAGCGGAACATGATCGGCCCCACCGTGCCGGCCGCCGAGCGTGCCCAGAACATCAAGTTCCAGGATGCCGAGATCCACTCCATCGTCGCCTTCCTCTTCGCCAAGTCGACGCACCGCCAGTGGCAGGCGCCGGCCGCCGCGGGCAACGCAGTGCACGGCAAGGAGCTGGTCGACGGCCTTGGATGCATGGGCTGTCACGTCGCCACCGAGACGGTCACGGACAAGAGCGGCGTCTCGCGCGTCGCGCTGCGCGAGGACTTCCCGATCGAGCGCAACTACGGCTTCAACCTGACCGGCATCGGCACGAAGACGCATCCCGGCTGGATCTACAACTGGGTGCGCAATCCGAAGGCCTACTACGCCGAGGCGCCGATGCCCAGCCTGCGGTTGACCGAAGCCGAGGCGGCGGACATCACCGCATATCTCACCACTCTCCAGAAGCCGCGCTTCATGCAGACGCCGATCCGCCCGCCTGATGCCAAGGCGGTGCACGACCTGGCCAAGGGCTACCTCATCAACACGATGACGGACATGGACGCCGAGGCCAAGTTGCGCCGGATGCCGATGCAGGAGCAGCTCGTCTACCTCGGGCAGCGCTCGATCGAAAAGTACGGCTGCTACTCCTGCCACAACATCAAAGGCTTCGAAGGACTCAAGCCGATCGGCACCGAGCTGACCATCGAGGGCTCGAAGACGCTCCACCTCTTCGACTTCGGCTTCGTGCACGAGTACCAGCACGAGGACGGGAAGCACGAGCACATCCAGCACAGCGTGCCGTCGTGGATCTACAACAAGGTGCGCAGCCCGCGCGTGTACGACGACGAGCGGACGAAGGCCTACAACGACAAGCTGAAGATGCCGAACTTCCACCTGACGGAGAACGAGGCGCGGCTCATCACGACCGTGGTCCTCGGCCTCACCAAGGAGCGGGTGGCGCCGGAGCGGATGGCCGCGCAGCGGGCCAACGAGCGGATCGCGGAGGAGGGGAGGAAGCTCGTCTCCCAGCACAACTGCCGCGGATGCCACGTCGTCGACCGCTACGGCCGGGCCATCGCGGAGTTGATCCAGGACACGAACTTCCTTCCGCCGGACCTCTCGCCGGAGGGCGGCCGGGCGCAGTCGCCGTGGCTCTTCAACTTCCTGAAGGACCCGACGGTGACGAAGATCCGGCCCTGGCTGAGCGTCCGGATGCCGACCTTCCACTTCAGCGACGAGGAGGCGGCGAAGCTCGTGGCGTTCTTCGCCGCCGAGGGGCGGCAGCCGCAGTTCGATACACACCTTGCGTCCGATCCGCCGCAGGCGAATGTGGCCATCGGGCGGGAGGTCTTCACGATGCTGCGCTGCTCGCAGTGCCACGCCACGGCGCAGGTCGATCCGGAGAACCCGCCGGTGCCGAACACGGCGGACACGACGTCGCTCGCGCCGAACCTGAGCCTCTCGCGCGTGCGCCTGCGCCACGACTGGATCGCCGACTGGATCCGCCGTCCGGGGGAGATGATCCCGACCACGCGCATGCCGGCCAACTTCCCGCGGGACACGACCACCGGCGGGTTCCAGTCGCCGCTGGCGCAGGCGATGGACACGCCGCAGTTCGCCGCCCACAAGGCGGCCCTGCTTCCCCTTTTCAACGGGGATGAGAAAGAATTGAAGCGCGCGATGTCCGATGCGGTGGCGCTGACGAACTACCTGCGCGACTACATCTGGAGCATCGGCATCACCTCGGTCCGCCCCGCGCGGCCGGGCATGGAAGGGCCGACGATGCAACAGCCGCCGCCGTCCCTCCCGCCCGCCCAGCCCGCGATGACGTCAGCCGGAGCGGGCCGCTGATGGAGAACGAAACCACGTGTCATCCCGAGCCGCGCAGACGGCGAAGGATCCGTACCGACCTTGCCCGGCGCCTGAAGGTAACGGATCCTTCGGCGTCTCCGCGCCTCAGGATGACACCCAGAAAGACGGAGATCATCGAATGTCCATGAAGAAGTTCCTGTCCCTGCTCCTCGCTTTGTCCGTCGTCCTCCTCGTCGCCTGCGGCAAGGGCCACGAGGCTTCCTCGAACGAGGAGGCGGAAGGCGAAGACGATCAGGCGCCGCCGACGCAGACCGTCGCCGCCTCCGACACCGGCGCGCCGGCCGCCGCCGCTCCCGCGCCGGTCTCCGCCGATGCCGCCACGCTCACGGGCGTGGTGAAGCTCGAGGCCGCGGCGATGCCGAAGATGCCGAACATCAAGATGGACGCCGACCCGTACTGCGCCTCGCAGCATCCGGGCGGCGCGGGCGAGCAGGACGAAGAGGTCGTCGTCAGCCCGGCCGGCGAGCTGGCCAACGTCTTCGTCTATGTGAAGAACCCGCCGGCGGGCAGCTACCCGGCGCCGTCGAGCGCGGAAGTGCTCGACCAGAAGGGCTGCAAGTACTACCCGCACGTGCACGCGGTGCAGGTCGGCCAGCCGCTGCAGATCAAGAACAGCGACGCCACGCTGCACAACGTCCACGCCATGCCCAACGTGAACTCGCAGTTCAACGAGGGGCAGCCGGTGCAGGGCATGGTCTCGACCAAGAAGTTCGACAAGCCGGAGATGACGCCCTTCAAGGTCAAGTGCGACGTCCACGGCTGGATGAAGTCGTACATGGCCGTGATGCCCCACCCGTTCTACGCCGTCTCCCAGATGAACGGCACGTTCACCATTCCGAACCTCCCGCCGGGCAGCTACACCGTGGTGGCGTGGCACGAAAAGTACGGGCCGCAGGAGCAGCAGATCACGGTCGGCGCGAAAGAGTCGAAGGCCGTGAATTTCAATTACAAGGGATAAGGAACAAGCTCACAGCTCACAGCTCACAGCTCACAGGGAGAACGAAGGCACGGTCTTGGGGCAGATCCCTGTGAGCTGTGACCTGTGAGCTGTGAGCTACCCACGGCAGAAACGAGGGCGCTCGCATGGCAAAGAGGCAGCTACGAGTCGGCAAGGAATGGATGTACGCGGACGACGCGGAGAAGCTTCTCCGCGAGGCGATCCGCGTCCAGCGGGAGGAGAGCCGCACCCATGCGCACTCCACCCATGACCTCCCGTTCATCCGCAAGTATGTCTTCTCCACCGATCACAAGTGGATCGGCATCCAGTACGGCTTCACCGCCCTCTGCTTCCTCCTCTTCGGCTTCTTCCTGATGCTCCTGATGCGCCTGCAGCTCGGCTGGCCGAACCAGGCCTTCGGCATCATGAAAGTGCTCGGCGAGGTCCGCGCGCCGGGCGGCATCATGCTCCCCGAGGCGTACAACCAGCTCGGGGCGATGCACGGCACGATCATGGTCTTCCTGGCCATCGTCCCGCTGGCCGTCGGCGCGTTCGGCAACTACCTCGTGCCGCTCCAGATCGGTGCCCCCGACATGGCCTTCCCGAAGCTGAACATGGCCAGCTACTGGTGCTACGCGCCGGGCGGCATCCTGATGCTCAGCAGCTTCTGGGCACCGGGCGGTGCGCCGAGCTCCGGCTGGACGTCCTACCCGCCGCTCTCCGTCATCGCCCCCACCGGCCAGACGATGTGGATCCTGGGGATGATCTTCCTCATCACCTCCTCGCTCCTCGGGTCGGTGAACTTCCTCGTCACCATCATCCAGCTCCGGGCCAAGGGGATGACCTGGATGCGCCTGCCGTTCTTCGTCTGGGCGCAGTTCGTCACCTCGTTCCTCCTCCTGCTGGCCTTCCCGCCGCTGGAGGCCGCGGCGGTGATGCAGCTCATGGACCGCGTGGCCGGCACGAGCTTCTTCCTCCCCAGCGGCCTGGTCGTCAGCGGCCAGGTGCTGGGCAACGCCGGCGGCGGCAACCCCCTGCTCTGGCAGCACCTCTTCTGGTTCCTCGCCCATCCGGAGGTCTACGTCCTGATCCTCCCGGCGATGGGCATCGTGGCCGAGGTCATCGCCAACAACACCCGCAAGCCGCTGTGGGGCTACCGCTCGATGGTGTACGCGGCGGTCTTCCTCGGCTTCATGTCCTTCGTCGTGTGGGCCCACCACATGTTCATGACCGGCATGGGGACCGTGATCAGCGCCTTCTTCCAGACGACCACGATGATCATCTCCATCCCCTCGGTGGTCATCCTCACGGCGATGTTCCTCTCGTTGTGGGGCGCATCGATACGCTTCACCGTTCCGATGCTCTTCGCCCTGGCTTTCCTGCCGATGTTCGGCATCGGCGGCCTGACCGGCCTGCCGCTCGGCCTGGCCGCGGCGGACATCCACCTGCACGACACCTACTACGTCATCGGCCACTTCCATTACGTCGTGGCGCCGGGGACGATCTTCGCCATGTTCGCCGGCATCTACTACTGGTTCCCGAAGATCACCGGCAAGCGGATGAACGAGCGGCTGGGGAAGATCCACTTCTGGGGCTCGCTCATCTTCATCAACGGCATCTTCGGGCCGATGTTCTACCAGGGCCTGGCCGGCGTCTCGCGCCGCCTCTACGACGGCGGCATCCAGTACGCGCACGCCAAGCACGCTGCCATGGCCACGAACCCGTTCATGTCCATCTCGGCCTGGTGCCTCTTCGCCTTCCAGTTGCCGTTCATCATCAACTTCTTCTACAGCATCTTCTTCGGCAAGAGGGCGGATGAGAACGAGTGGCAGGCCACGACGCTGGAATGGGCCGCGACGACCTCGCCGCCGCTGGGCCACGGCAACTTCGACGTGATCCCGGTCGTCCGCCGAGGACCTTACGAGTACAGCGTGCCGGGGGCGGCGGCCGACTTCATCCCCCAGCACGCGCCCGATGAGCACGACACGACGACGCCGGCCGGCGGCGGGATCATCACCCCGCACGCGGCCGTGGCCAAGCAGGAGGGATGATGGCGGACGCGCACGCGGCAGCGGCGGCACACGGACACGGCCATGCCGAACTGGAGATCCCGTACAACGTCCATCCCCGGCCGGACACGGGCCTTTACAACGGCAAGCTCGGCATCTGGCTCTTCCTCGCCTCGGAGGTGATGCTGTTCGGCGCGCTCTTCTCGTCGCTGATCCTCATCCGGACGAGCGCCCATCACTGGCCCCGCGGCTGGGAAGAGCTGCACGTCATCCCCGCCACGATCAATACCTTCGTGCTGATCCTCTCCTCGGTCTTCGTCGTGCTCGCCTGGGCCAATCTCAGACTGCGCAACGAGAGGATGGGGCGGCTCTTCATCCTGGCCACGCTCCTCTGCGGCCTGGCCTTCATGGTCATCAAGTTCTACGAGTACAACCTCAGCCTGAGCCACCACCACTACCCATCCACGAGCAACTTCTTCGCGATCTACTTCACCATGACCGGCCTGCACGGATTGCACGTGCTGGGCGGCATGGTCGTGTTCACCTACTTCCTCGGGCCGGGCTGGAAGATGCTGCACACGGAGCGGGAGCGGTTCGTGAACCGGATCGAGATCGTCGGCCTCTACTGGCACTTCGTCGACCTGGTCTGGATCTTCCTCTTCCCCACGATCTATCTGCTGTAAGGAGGCGCTGGTGACCGAGACGATTGCTCCCCCTGAGACGCACGAGACGCACGACGCGCATCACGACGACCACGACTCGCCGGAGCGCATCAAGCGCGAGATGCGCGTCTACATCTACGTTCTCTGCGCCCTGGCCGTGCTCACCGGCGTCACGGTCGGCGTCTGCTACGGGTTCCAGCTCCCCATTCACTACGCCGTCATGGTCGCCTTGGCCATCGCCGGGCTGAAAGGGTTCCTGGTGGCCGGCTTCTTCATGCACCTGCTCTCCGAGCGCAAGCTGGTCTACGGCATCCTCCTCCTGACCGTCGTCTTCTTCGCCGTCCTCCTCTGGGGGCCGGCGCACGACATCGCCGACAAGTTCCATTACTGAAGCGCATGACCCTTACCGGTACTTTATGTCCCTGCGGATCTTCCACATCATCTTCATCATCGTCTGCGTCGGCCTGTCGGTCTGCGTGGGCGTCTG
>DATEOX010000284.1:0-2073 GCA_035273585.1 Thermoanaerobaculia bacterium | reverse complement strand
GGCTGCTGCACCTGCACGTCGGACCGGGCGAGCGGCGGCTGTCGGTGTTGCGCGAGGTCATTGACCGATTCGACGTCGCGCCGTCGACGCTCTACCCGACGCACGTCGAGCGTTCCGAGGAGCTGATGGCTGAGGCGATCGCGCTCGCGCGGCGCGGGATGCCGATCGACCTGGACGTGCACGAGGAGGACCTGCCGCAATGGCTGCGCTTCCATCGCGAGCACGACGGCGATCCGGTGCTCATCACCGCCTCGTCCGACGCCGGCCTCAAGTCGCCGCACATCCTCTTCGCCCAGGTGATGCAGTGTGTGCGGGAGCGGATCCGTCCGATCGGCGAGACGCTGGCCATCGCCACCGCCAACCCGGCGCGCATCCTGAAGCTCCGCGGCGGCGAGCTCGCGCCGGGGCGGCGCGCCGACGTGCTGCTCGTCGACGCCGGGTCGCTCGCCATCCGCCACGTCGTCTGCAACGGCCGCGTCGTCGTGCGCGACGGCACGGTCCTCCTCCGCGAGCGGTTCCTGGAGGAGAGCAACCGCACCATTCACCTCATCGGAAAGAAGGCCGGTTCATGAAGAAATCGAGCGGACGTATCCTCGCCATCGGCGGCGCCGAGGATCCGGACGAGAAGAACATGACGATCCTGCCGTACTTCGTGAAGATGTGCGGCGGGAAGGCGGCGCGGATCGTCGTCTGCGGGGCGCCGTCGGAGAAACCGAAGGAGAAGGAGCGCAAGTACGACGCGCTCTTCCGCCGCATCGGCGTGGCGAACGTGGTGCATGCCGACATTGCCGAGCGGGCGGATGCGGAGCGCGAGGAGCTGCTCGAGGCCGCGCGCCGGGCGACGGGTGTCTTCTTCACCGGTGGCGACCAGTTGCGGCTCACGTCGCTCATCGCCGGCACGAGGTTCGGCGACCTGGTCAGCGAGCGGCTGCAGAAGGAGGGGCTGATGGTGGGCGGCACGAGCGCCGGCGCGGCGGCAATCTCCAGCACGATGTTCACCGGCGGCAACGACGAGGGGACCGTCCGCCGCTCGGACGTCCGCCTCGCCCCCGGCCTCGGCTACCTGCGGGACACGGTCGTGGACACGCATTTCGCCCAGCGCGGACGCATCAACCGCCTCTTCACCGTCTTCGCCGAGAACCCCCAGATCCTCGGCATCGGCCTCGACGAGAACACGGCCATCGACGTGCGCCCGGAGGTCTCGTTCCACGTCATCGGCGAAGGGGCGGTGTTCGTCTTCGACGGCCGCGTCACGCACTCGAACGCCGCGGATGCGGAGGAGGAAGAGGTGCTGGCGGTGACGGACGTGGTCGTGCACGTCCTGCCCCATGACTATTCGTTCGACATGAAAACGCAGCGCCCTCTGAAGCCGGACGGGACGGCGCTGCCGAAACGGCAGTGAACGCGCGCGCTGTCATCCTGAGGCGCGGAGACGCCGAAGGATCTCCCCGCACTTGCCGGGAGATCCTTCGCCCTCTGCGGGGCTCAGGATGACAGGAGGTCAGAGCGGGAGGAGCTCGCCGTCCGCCGCGACGCGGATCTCGTCGTCCTTGATGACCGTCACCGAGCTCGCGCCGCTCACACGCGCCTTGCTTCCGCCTTCGAAGACGGCCGCCGTGTTCTCATCCAGGCCGACGCCGGTCAGCCCGTGCCGCCGCACCGCATCGAGCAGACGCGGCAGCCGCTGCCGCTCGGAGAAGTGCTGGTCGATGATCACCGACGGCACGAGCCCCAGCCCCTCCGCGACGCCGATCACTTCCCGCCCGTTCTCGACCGCCCGGGCGAAGATCATCTTCTTGGAGACCGCCGCCGCCCCGGCGCTCGTCCCGCAGTAAACGGCCCCGCCGCGCACCGCGTTGACGATCGCCGCCGCGCAACCGGTGCGCCGCAGGCAGGACATCAGCTTCTCCTGATCGCCGCCGGTGACGAAGATCCCGGTGGCGTTCTCGATCAGGAGGAGGTCGTCCGGCGTCGCCCCTTTTTCCGCATGCACGACATGGATGTCGCTGGCGCCGAGCCCGCTGAAGATCCGCCGATACTGCTGCCCCCGCCTTTCCGGCTCGTTCGAGGCCG
>DATEOX010000283.1:0-4092 GCA_035273585.1 Thermoanaerobaculia bacterium | reverse complement strand
TCTTCTGCAGCGATGACCGGTACTGCCTCAGGCCAGCTTGACGCAGACATTCTTCGCCTCCGTGAAGAAGTTCAGCGACTCGAATCCACCTTCGCGGCCGACGCCGCTCTCTTTCATCCCGCCAAACGGCACGCGCAGGTCGCGCAGCAGCCAGCAGTTGATCCACACCGTGCCGCTGTCGATCGCGGCGGCGACTCGGTGCGCGCGCTGCAGGTCGCGCGTCCAGAGCGTTGCGGACAGGCCGTAGCGCGTCGAGTTGGCGAAGGCGATCGCATCCTCCTCTTCGTCGAAAGGCGTGATGGTCACGACCGGGCCGAAGATCTCCTCCTGCAGGACGCGGCAGTCGCACCCGAGGCCGGTGATGATGGTCGGCTCGACGAAGAAACCGGGACGGTCGACGCGGCGGCCGCCGGTGACGATCGTCCCGCCCTCCTGTTGCGCGAGCTCGATGTAGCCAAGGACCTTCTGCAGATGGGCGGCACTGATCAGCGCGCCGATGTCCGTCGTCTCGTCGGCCGGGTCGCCGATGCGCAGGCGCCGGGTGGCGGCGGTGAAGCGCTCCAGGAACGCGTCGTACGCCGGGCGCTCGACGAAAATGCGCGAGCCGCAGAGGCAGATCTCTCCCTGGTTCCAGAAGCTGGAGCGGATGGAGGTGGCGACGGCCTCGTCCAGGTCGGCGTCGGCGAAGATCAGGTTCGGGTTCTTGCCGCCCAGCTCCAGCGAGAGCTTCTTGAAGAGCGGCGCGGCGCTCGCGGCGACGGCGGCACCGGTGACCGTGCCGCCGGTGAACGAGATCAGCGGGACGTCCGGGTGCTTCGTCAGCGCGGCGCCGGCCTTGCCGCCGAGGCCGTGCACGATGTTGATCACGCCCGGCGGGATACCCGCCTCCAGCGACAGCTCCGCGAGGCGGTTGGCCGTGAGCGGCGTCAGCTCGCTCGGCTTGGCCACGCAGGTGTTCCCGCTGGCGACGGCCGGCGCGATCTTCCACGACAGCAGGTACAGCGGCAGGTTCCACGGCGAGATGAGCCCCGCGACGCCGAGCGGCTGGCGCAGCGTGTAGTTCAACGCCGCGGCGTCCGTCACGTGTGCCTCGCTGGCCTGATGGAGGACGGCCGTGGCGAAGAAGCGGAAGTTGAGCACGGCGCGCGGGATGTCCAGCCGCCGGGCGAGCGTGATGGCCTTGCCGTTATCGCGCGACTCGAGCTGGGCCAGTTCTTCGAGGTTCTGCTCGATGAGGTCCGCCAGCTTCAGAAGCAATCGCGAGCGCTGCTCGACCGGTGTGCGCGACCAGGCGGGGAATGCGGCGCGGGCGGCGTCGACCGCGGCGTTCACGTCGCGCTCGTCGCTGTCGGGGATCTCCGCGATCACCGAGCCGCAGGCAGGCGCCACGTCATCGAGATACGAGCCTGACGCGGGCGGCACGAACCGGCCGCCGATGAAGTTAGCGAGCCGCTGCAACGAACTCCTCCGGGTCGAACTCCCAGCGGTCGATGTCCGGGTCCCATGAGTCCCACGGCACGATGGCCGCCATCCGCTCGCGCAGCTCGGCCGGGATCACCTCCGGCACGATGAACGCCTTCTGCCGGCGCAGCTTGTAGGGGTTGCGGAACTCGAAGCCGAGCACGCCGAGGATGTAGCGGGCGATGTACCAGGCGGCCTGCGGGTTCCATCCGTGGGCGACCTTGACCACCACGCCGAGGCCGTCCGGATATTCGGGATGCTCGATGGCCAGCCCGAGGAGGCCGTCGGCTCCTTCCTTCGCCAGAACGCGGCCGTGGCAGGCCTTGAGGATGGTCGAGTCGAGGCGGTTGAAGCCGCCGATGAGGTCCGGATGGCCGATCATCGCCCGCCAGATCCAATCGACGTCTTTCTCGGTGACGAGGTTGGCGAAGAGCTTGGCCAGATCGGTCACGGTCATCGACACGGTAGGCAGTCCGCAGCCGTCCTTGGCGATCACGCCGGGCGTCCAGTCGGAGCCGAGGACGCGCTGGATGTAGGCCATGTACTCCTGGAAGAACGGATGGTGCGGCCAGACGTAGCCGACGCGCGACCATCCGCGAATGCGGCAGCCGCGGAGGATCGCGGCGTGCTCGCCGGAGCAGCAGTGGTACCAGCGGCGGGGGCGGCGCACCTGCCGGCCGAACTGCACGAGCGGGACGTCGTGCGGCGTCTGCATCAGTCCCCACTCCGACTGTTTGAGAATGGAGCGCGCCACGCGCACGTGCTCGGTGTCGCCGTTGTGCGAGGCACAGGAGATGGCCCGCTGCTCGTCGTCGAGGTGCCGGGCGAAGTCTTTGGCGAAGACCTTCATCATGATCGGCTTCACCATCGAGCGGCCGTAGACCTCGACGTTGCCGCCGAAGGAGTAGAGGAGGTTGCGCCCCGTGACCCAGGAGACCGCGCCGTGGATGGTGTTCTCCGCCACGCCGTTGCGCCGGTACTCGACCAGCGGCTGCCAGTTCGGCATGGCCCGGGCGAAGTTGGGGGCGGCGGACTCGTCGAACATCGCGGGGAAGTGTATCGCGCGGCGGCCCCTCACCCCGGCCCTCTCCCCACCGCGCCGGGAGAGGGTGCCGAAGGCGGGTGAGGGGCGCGCTCGAACCTGAACGTCTCCCCGCCGTGCTCCATGGTCAGCACGTCCCCCTCGAGCTCAAAGTGCGAGGCCACGCCGCGGTCGGTGATGATCTCCGCCCCCTCGACGCGATACCGCAACTGCATGGCCATCTCTCGCCCGCCCACCTCGATCAGGTAGCTCATCGTGCCGTCGGCGGAGAACTCGGCAACCCGGACCTCTCCCGGGCCGGTCATCACCCAGCGCCCGAGGAGCTCGTTCATCGGAATTGCGATGCGACGCGCGTCATGAACGCTTCCATGTTCGCCATCACGCGCTTCGAGTCGTGGTTGTTGAAGTCGAACCAGAGCATGAGCCGGTCGTCCGGATGGAAGCGCTCGCGCATCTGTTTCGCCATCGCCTCCGCGTCGCCGACGAGGGCGTTGTTCGTGGCCCGCCGCACTTTCTCCTCGTCCAACGTCCCCTCCAGCGCCCTCCAGTAATTCGAAAGCGCATCGCGTGCCTCCTCGGCGGCGCGCGCGGGGTCGTCGTTGTAGAAGACGAGCACGGTGCGCGGCATGAGGCGCCGCTCCCAGCCGCCGCCGTCCGGGTGATAGCCGGTCTGCATCCGCTCGTTCGTCTTCTCGATCTCGTCGCCGGGCGTGATGGAGAGGTTGAAGACGCCGACCGGCAGAAGGGTGTTGGCGAAAAGCTGCGTGGCCGGATCATGCGAGCCGATGGAGAGCCGGAGCAGGTCCATGCGCGACTCCTGCGGCACGATCTTCAGGTTCGGAAAGGTCCAGCGGGGCCGGACCTCGATCTCATCGACATACGAGCCGTAGGCCTCGACGACGCGCTGCCAGTCCTCATCCTTGCGAAAGTCGGCGCGCTTCAGGGTTCGCCGCGCGACCATCGATGAGCTGAGCGTCTCGCCTTTGAGGAGACGCAGAAAGATCTCCGTCGCCTCTTCGAAGATCTTGTTCTTGACCACCGGCCAGGCCGCGGCCTCGACCGGATCGCGCGGCACGATGCCGTACGGCACGTTGATGAACGGGAAGCGGCCGGATGCGAAGCCGATGGTCAGCAGCCGCTTCTCCTCCGGATCGAGGCCGTGCAATGCGAGGAACGTCTTGATGCGCTCCGCGTGGGCCACCGGCCCGCCGTTGCAGAGGATGTTGAGGATGGCCGAGCCGACGCCGATCTGCTTCGTGCGGGCGAAGACGCGATGCGCGAGCTGGAGGATGTCGGTGTTGAGGCCGATCTCGCCCACGAAGTGCGGGATCACCGCGCCGGGGTTGGTCTTCTGCACCTCGGTGGAGAGGTGGCTCTCCGCGACCCAGGCCGTGCCGCAGCCGAGGCGGTCGGCGAGCTCCACCTGCTCGAAGAAGTTGGAGAACATGGTCCGCTCGTCGGGCATGTAGCCGTGCACGTCTGTCTGGCAGATGGAGAAGAAGACGTCGAATTCCATGCGCGCGGTACATTAGCGCACATGCCGCGCCATCGTTTCCTCGCGCTCCTGCTCGCTGCCGCCTGCGCCTCCG
>DATEOX010000282.1:0-13739 GCA_035273585.1 Thermoanaerobaculia bacterium | reverse complement strand
ACCACCCGCCCCCCCTTCATCACGAACGCCACGTGCTCCATGGCGCCGATGTCGCGCAGCGGGTCGCCGTCCACGGCGATGAGGTCGGCTTCGTAGCCGGGCGCGATGCTGCCGATGCGGTCGCCCAATCCGAGCGACTCCGCCGCGAGAGACGTGGCGGCGACGATGGCCGCCATCGGGTCCTGTCCGCCTTTGCGCACGCGGTACTCCAGCTCCTGGAAGTTGCGGCCGTGCGCGCCGGCCAGCGCGTCGGTGCCGAACGCGATCTTCAGGCCCGGCGTCTTCAGCGCCATCTTGAAAACGTTCAGCGCCTTCGGCAGCGCTGCTTCCATCGCCTCGAAGCCTTCCTCCGTGTAGTACTTGCCGTCGAGGAAGTGCGCTTTGTTCTCGAAGTAGTTGCGGAAGATGAGATCGACCTGCGGATCGAACCAGGTGCCGCGCGCGGCCATGAGGTCGAGCGCCGCCTGGTCGGCCAGCGCACCATGCTCGATCGACGTGCAGCCGGCCAGCACCGCGCGGCGGATGCTCTCCGGCCCGTGCGCATGCACCGCCACGCGCAGCCCGCGCCCTTTCGCCTCGGAGCAGATGGCGTCGAGCTGCTCCTGGGTCAGCGTCGGCGCGCCGCCGGTGCGGATGCTCTGCGAGCCGAAGACCTTGATGACGTCCGCCCCTTCGCCGGCGATCCGCCGCACCGCCTCGCGCATCTGCTCCGGCGTGAGCGACGCGTCGGCGATCGGATCGATGGCCGTGAGGATGCGCGGGCCGGGCAGCGTGCCACGGGCGATGGCGTCGCGCAGCGGCTTGTCCACCGGCGCGCCGAGGGATTGCACCGTCGTGATGCCGCCCATCAGCGTGCGCCAGGCGTTCTCGGCGGCGTACAGCGCCGTCTCTTCCGCGCTCTCGCCGCGGTCGGTCTCGTCGACGTGCGAGCGGCCGTCCTTCGCATCGAAGTGCCAGCCGATGTGCACGTGCGTGTCGATGCCGCCCGGCATCAGCGTGCGGTCTCCGAGGTCGATGTCCGCGCGCTTCGGCGCGGGGTCGATGCGCACGATTTTTCCGCCATCGACGACGACGGCAGCGTTGCGCATCACGTGGCCACGTCCATCGAGGACGCGCGCGGCGCGGATGACCATCGGCTCGGCGATTGCGGACGCGGTGAGGGCGACGGAAAACAAGGCGGCTCCGTACAAAGGTCGCATGGAACGAAGTCTAAGGAGGATTTCAAAATCATGAAACGGTTCGTCTTCACATTACTGATGTTGGGTGCAACGGCGGCGTTCGCCGCGCCCGAGGCACAACCCAACGGGATGGTCACTCCCCTCGGCGCCGCGACGCAGGTCGTCATCCCCGCAGCCGGCGCGGTCGCGGGGGCGAACGGCGTCTTCTTCCGCTCCGACATCACGCTCTTCAACTACGCCACGCATCCCCAGCGCGTGCGCCTCTTCTGGCTCCCGGCCGGCCAGGACGGCCGGAGCATCGCGCCCCGCGAGCTGACCATCCCTGCCCGCGCCGCGATCGCCTCGGAGGATTTCGTCGGCAACTTCATGCTGCAGACGGGCCTCGGCGCGATCCTGGTCCAGCCGGTCACCGACCTCGGCGCGCTCGACCTCTCGGCGCAGCTCCGGGCCACGGCGCGCATCTACTCGAACGTGCCCGGCCAGGAGGCCGGAACGGTGTCGCAGTCGTTCGACACGATCCCGCTGACCGCTGCCGATCAGTTCCGCCTGACCATCGTCGGCGCGAAGCACGATGAGCGCTTCCGGATGAACGTCGGCGTCGTGAACCTCGAGCAGACCGCGCAGTCGTTCTCGATCACCTTCGTCGGCACGGCCGGCGGGCAGGGCCCGGACGTGGTGAACATCACCGTCCCGCCGATGTCGCTCGTCCAGGTGCCGGCCCCGAACACGGCCCACGTGAACCTGCAGGTGGCCGTGCAGAACACGAGCACGCCGCAGGCGGCGAAGTGGACCGCCTACGGCTCGTCCGTCGACAACGTGTCGGGCGACAGTTGGTCGGAGCTCGGTTTCGTCCAGCCGTAAACGCAGTTCGCCCCTCATCCGATGCGGGTGAGGGGCGACTTCGATCATGATCTGCGCCATGCGCAGACTGGCCATCGTTCTCGTCCTCGCCCTCGCCGCCTGTTCGACAGTCCATCATTCTCCGCAACATTCTCCGCAACAAGGCCGCATCGCCCGCCTCTGGCACGGCCGCGTGCCTGACGCCAAAGCCGCCGAGTATTACGACTACCTCGTCACGGCGGGCGTCCGCAAGATCGAGCAGATCCCCGGCAACCGCGGCGTCGACGTCCTGACCAGCAGCCGCGACGGCATCACGGACTTTGTCGTGATCAGCTACTGGGACTCGCTCGACGCGATCCACGCTTTCGCCGGCGCTGACATCGAGAAGACGCACCATCTGCCGCGCGACCCGGAGTATCTGTTGGAGCTGGAGCCGACCGTGCGGCATTACACGGTGCGGTAAATAAAATCTGAGGGACGCGTCAGCCTGCTTTCGCTACAGTAGCGACTTTTATTCCCCACACTTGACGGCGAGCCATAGCGAGCGTACGTTCCTCCACTGCAAGGATCCGAACGTCTACAACATGTATGAGTGGTCGCAATACGCGCCATGCCGCGTCGTGACGCTGTGCGATCAGATGTCCGGTGGCGGCTGCATCGAGTACTGCTCCGGTTTCGCCTGCTACCTCATATGAGACAGGCTGCCGCCGCTGCGGTCGCTCTACTCCTATGCGCGGGAGCCGGCGCGTCGACAATCACGGGCACGGTTCGTCCCGACGTTTCCGATCTGCGCGTGCGCGCGACACGGCCAACGGCGGTTGATGTCGCTTGCCCCATTGTGCAGAAGCGCTGGACCTGCACAGTGCCGGCCGCGATCCTCGATCTCCGCTTCGAAGCGCCGGGATTCGCGCCGCATTACGCGTGGAGCGTCGACGCGACATCCGGCCGCGCGGAGCTCGGGGAGCTCGTCCTGATGCGCGGCGCGTCGGTGGGCGGGTGGGTGCGGGAGGGCGACCGCGACTCGGGCGACGGCGTCACCGTCACGCTGACGGCGCAGACGGATGGTCCCGCGCGGAACAGGACGGTCAAGCCGAACGCGCGGGGCTTCTTTCAGTTCACGGACGTCGCTCCCGGCGCGTACGACATCGCGGCGGAGAAGAAGGGCCGCTCGCCGGCGCGGCTGTCCGGCATCGCCGTGCGCGCGGGGCGCGAGGAGCTGCTGCGCGATCCGCTGGTCATCCGGCCGCTGGCGGCGATCGACCTTGTCATCCAGCCGCCGCTCGGGCCGGAGGCGAAGCCGTGGGCCGTCGTCCTCTCGCGGGTGATTCCGTACTCGACCTACTACGAGCCGGTCGCGCAGGGGCGGGCGGGCATCGACGGACGCTGGAATGCGGGCTCGCTCGAGGAGGCGGCGTACGTGCTCGACATCCGCGACGGCAACGGCACGGAGTTCACGCATCGGCGCATCGAGGTGAGCGGGGACATGCCGCCGTTGGTCGTCACGCTGGATGTGATCCCGGTCCGCGGACGCCTCCACGCCGGCGACGCGCCGCTGCGCGGCCGGGTGAAGCTGACCACGAGTGCCGGCGAAGAAGCGGTCTTCGCCGCGAACGACGAGGGCGAGTTCAGCGGCGTCGTCGGACGCGAAGGCGCATGGCGCTCGGAGGTCCGGCTGCCGAACGGGCAGAGCGCGCTTGGGCCGCCCGTCACCGTCCGGCGCCGCGACGGCGAGGAGTACGCGAAGATCGACATCGAGCTGCCGGACGGCCGCCTTGCCGGACATGTCGTCGACGAGCAGGGAAAAGGCGTTGTCAGGGCCGGGGTGATCGTCACCCAGGGAGGCGCGCCGGTGGTCGACGTTCTCACCAACGATGACGGCGCCTTCGAGCTGATCGGATTGCGCCGCGCGCCGGCGCTGATCTCGGCGCAGGCGCGCGGCGCCGAATCGGGGGCGCTGCCGGTCGCCGTCAGCGATGATGCCGCTCCGGTGACGCTCACCCTCCGCGCGAACATCACCGTCGAAGGCCGGCTCACCGGGCCGCACGGCATGCCGGTCGCCGGAGCGCGCATCGTCTACTCCAGCCCGACGCTGCAATTCCGGCCGCAGGTGAACAGCAGTCCGAGCGGCGCGTTCCGTCTGAAGCTGCCCGGCGGAACGGCCGCCGTGGAGCTGGCCATCATCGCCCCCGGCCTGCCGATCAAGCTGACCTCCGTCGTCATCCCCGAAGACCGACAGCTGCACATCCTCCTGGGCGAGGCGGCCGGACGGCTGCTCATCAGACCCGGCGGCCAGGCGCTGCCGGTGCTCATCCGCGACGGCGTCGCGGCGTCGCTGCAGACGCTCATCACCCCGCCGTTCGGCGGCGTCGCGCCGCCGGAATTCACGCCGGAAGGCATCGACCTCCGCGTCGAGCCGGGGCACTACGCCGTCTGCCCCGAGGCAAGGATCTCCGACGGGTGCGTCCCGGCGCTGGCGCTGGCAGGCACGACGACCAAGGTCGCGATCAAACAAAAGGGACCGACATGAGGCGTGCCGTATCTGGGGCGCATCAAGCCCGGCGAGCGGCTCCGCTTCACGACGATCGCGCGGCAGCAGCGAATCGTCCGCGACGTGACCGCGCTGGAGATATCCGACGAGCACTTCCGGCGGTGGAAGCTCAACGTCGCGCTGGCGCGCTCCGCCGCCCGATAGCTACTTGTAGTCCGCCGCCTTGTTGTCCGTGGGGCTGATCTTCTTGGCGTTGCCGTGCATCTCTTCCGGGTAGCCGGTCGGGCCGGTGGTCATGCTGCCGTCGGAGAGCTCGGTGGGGCCGAAGCCGCCGCCCATCTGGCGCCGCCAGCGGGCCCAGATGGCGAAGATCGCCGTCAGGCCGAAGAAGATGGCGATGAGGCCGATCAACATTCCGTTCATGAGCATGGACAGCGCAGGCGGCGTGCCAATTGCTAGAGCAACCTCATCATGGAGAAGAAAGCACTGAGCGGAGACGCCGTCATACGCCTGGCCACCCCCGTGGTCGTCTGGGCGTTGACGAGATTGGTGGAAGCGCCGCGGGTGCAGAAGGCGCTCAAGCGCGTCGACAAGAAGACCGACAGCAAGGCGAAGGCGGCCAAGCGCAACGCGAAGAGCAACCGCGCCTTCGTCACCGCCGGCGCCGCGGCGCTCGTCCTCGGCCTGGGGTTGATCGCGCGCGGCGCGGCTAAGAAGTAGTCCGCTCCAGCATCAGCACCGTCAGGTCGTCGTCGAAGCGGATGCCCGGCGTCTGGCGCAGCGAATCGACGAAGCCGTCGACGTCGCGCGCGCGGCGGGCCAGGTCCTCGACCCGCTCGTAGCCGACCGGCGCCTCGTCGACGAGCGCCTCCGGCAGGCCGTCGGAGAAGGCCAGCAGGCGGTCGCCATCGCCGAGGCGGATGGCCGTCGCTTCATACGCGCTGCTGCGCCGCGCGCCGAGGGGGAAGCGGTCGCCGGTGAAGGCCAGCGTCTCGAGCGTGCCGTCGGCTCGGAGGAGGAACGGATCGGGCATCCCCGCGTTCACCACATCCGCGACGCCGGTGGTCGGATCGAAGCGGGCGAAGAGCATGGCCACGAACTCACGCCGCTGGAGCTGCTCGCAGAGGCTCTCGTTCAGCGCGCGCATCACATCGGATGCCCGGCCGCTCGTGGCCAGGAACGGCAGCATCGCCTTGCAGGTGGCCATGATCAGGCTCGCCGCAATCCCTTTGCCGGAGACGTCCGCCGCGGCGATGGCCACGCAGCCGTCGGCCAGGCGCACCACATCATAGAAATCGCCGGCCACGATGTGCGCGCCGTGGGTGCGGGCCGTGATGCGGTAGCCGTCGCGCTCGATCTCCGCCGGCGGCAGGAGCCGCTGCTGCACGGCGCGGGCGATCTCCAGCTCCTTCTCGGCGAACTCGTGCTCCTTGAGGCGGGCCATGGTCGTCACCAGCCGGTCGTTGCGCTTGCGGTTGTGATGGAGGATGAGGCCCATGACGATGGAGGCCACGGCGGCGATGCCGATGGTGTAGGCGAAGTGATAGGAGCGCGTGTCGAAGTCGTCGTCGCCGTAGCCGAAGATCGCGCCGACGACGGCCAGCGCGGAGAAGTAGCCGATCCAGCCGCCGACGGCGTAGATCATGGTGCGGAAGACGATGGCGATGCGGCTCTGCTCGATGGCCCAACTGAGCATCGTCTCCAGCAGGCGGGCAACCATCATCACGCCGAGGGAGAGGATGGCGTTGCGCACGTAGGTGCGCGGCGGCTGCGGATGGCCCATGCCGCCGCTCTCGATGGCCGTCACGGCGCAGCCGATGGCAATGGCGATGACGATCTCCCGCGCAACGTCGCCCCAGGTGCGCCAGCCGTATGTGCGACGGGACGGGATTGAGGATTGAGGATTGAGAATTGAGGACGCGCGAGACATCGTGTTTCTCGTACGAGTGTAGTCGAGCCGGGTTGCGTACAATCGCTCGAATGCCGACGCTGTTCTTCACCGGCTATCCCGGTTTCCTCGGCAGCGAGCTGTTGCCGCGGCTCCTCCGCCGCGATCCGGAAGCCACCGCCGTCTGCATCGTGCAGCCGAAGTTCGCCGCGCTGGCCACGGAGCGGATGATGGCCAGCCCGTTCGCCAGCCGCATCCGCCTCGTGGAGGGCGACATCACCCAGCCGAACCTCGGCCTGCGCGAGCCGGTGCGCGACGTGGCAGAGGTCTACCACCTCGCCGCCGTCTACGACCTGATGGTGCCGCGCGACGTCGGTATGCGCGTGAATGTCGAAGGAACGCGCAACGTGCTCGATTTCGCCGCATCGTCGCCGGCGCTCAGGCGCGTGCATTACGTCTCGACGTGCTACGTCAGCGGCCCGCACCCCGGCCTCTTCACCGAGGAGGACCTGGAGAAGGGGCAGACGTTCAACAACTTCTACGAGGAGACGAAGTACCTGGCCGAGGTCGAGGTGCGGCGGCGGATGCGCGGCGGCCTGCCGGCGACGGTTTACCGCCCGGCGGTCGTCGTCGGCGACAGCACGACCGGCGCCACGCAGAAGTTCGACGGACCCTACTTCGTGATCCAGTGGCTGCTGCGGCAGCCGCGCATTGCCATGCTGCCGGTCGCCGGGCGGCCATCGAGGTACCGGTTCAACGTCGTGCCGCGGAACTTCATCGTCGACGCCATCGAGGCGCTCAGCGGGCGCCGCGAGTCCCTCGGCAAGACGTACCAGTTGGCCGATCCCGAGCCGCTGACGGTCGACGAGACGATCAGCGCCGTGGCGGCGGCGACCGGCCGCAAAGTGCTGCGCGTGCCGCTTCCGAAGTCGGTGGCCAAGTTCTCGCTCGACCATGTGCCGGGCCTCTATCGACTGATGCGCATCCCGTCTGCCGCCGTCGACTACTTCGTCCACCCGACGCTGTACGACACGACGAATACGCGGCGCGACCTCACCATCCCGGTGCCGCATTTGCGCGACTACCTGCCGCGCCTCATCGAGTTCGTGAAGGCGCACCCGGAGATCGGATCGGAGGCGATGGCGTGAGCTACGGATTCGCGTAACAGCGGCAGCCGTCCGCGTTGCAGCAGGAGTACTGCCCCGGCGGACACGACACGCTGCATTGATTGAGCGAGCAGGATGTCGAGCCGATGCCGCCCGCCTGGCAGTCGGTCGCCGCGGCGGGCGGGCGGTGGGCGCAGGCGGCGATCAGCAGCAGGAGGATCAGCAAACGTTTCACGCGGCGACCTCCTCCCAGATCCGCACGTCCTTGCTCTCGCGCAGGAACAGCGAGCCGATGACGAACGTCAGCAGCGCGACGCCGATCGGGTACCAGAGGCCGGCGTAGATGTGGCCCGTCTTGGCCACCACAGCGGTCGCGATCAGCGGCGTGAAGCCGCCGAACCACCCGTTGCCGATGTGGTACGGCAGCGAGAGCGACGTGTAGCGGATCTTCGCCGGGAACGCCTCCACCAGAAAGGCGGCGATCGGGCCGTACACCATGGTGACGAAGAGCACCTGCACGAAGACGAGCAGGACGAGCATCACCGGGTTGACCGGCGCCGAGTAGGTCTTCATCGCCTGGTAGATCGGGTAGTAGCTGAGGGCGGCGATCAGATTGCCGGCCATCATGATCTTCTTCCGCCCGATGCGGTCGGAGAGCGCGCCGAAGACGATGAAGAACGGCGTGCCGAGGGCCAGGGCGATGGCCACGATGATGTTCGCCATCACGAAATCGACCTTCAGCACGTTCTGCAGAAAGAAGAGCGCGTAGAACTGCCCCGTGTACCAGACCACCGCCTGGCCGGCGGCCGCGCCGAACAGCACGAGGAGGATGATCTTCCAGTTCTTTCCGCTGCCCAGGCTGTCGCGGATCGGCGTCGCGGAGGTCTTCCCTTCCGACTTGAGCTTCGAGAAGAGCGGCGACTCCTTCAGCCTGAGGCGGATGTAGAGCGACATGCCGACGAGGAGGATGGACAGCAGGAACGGAATCCGCCAGCCCCACGCTTTGAAATCTGCCTCGGACATCCGCGTGCGGACGGCGAGGATCACGCCGAGGGAGACGAAGAGGCCGAGCGTGGCGGTGGTCTGGATGAAGCTCGTGTAGTAGCCGCGCCTGCGGTCGGGCACGTGCTCGGCCACGTACACCGCCGCGCCGCCGTACTCGCCGCCGAGAGCCAGGCCTTGGAGGAGGCGGAGGAGGACGAGGATGATCGGCGCGAAGATGCCGATCGTGCCGTAGGTCGGCAAGAGGCCGATGACGAACGTCGCGCCGCCCATGATGAGCAATGTCACGAGGAACGCGTACTTGCGGCCCACCAGGTCGCCGATCCGCCCGAAGACGATCGCCCCGAACGGCCGCACGGCGAAGCCGGTGGCGAACGTGGCCAGGGTCAGGAGGAAGCTGGCCGTGGGGTTGCCGGTGGGGAAGAAGAGCCCGGCGACGATGGAGGCCAGGCTGCCGAAGATGTAGAAGTCGTACCACTCGATCATCGTCCCCGCGGCGGACGCGGCGATGACTTTCCAGATGGAGGACCCGCTCTCGGTTGGCTGCATGCGCGCCATGATAGCCGGGCTCACGCACAAGAACCCTCGCCCCGCTGCGCGGGGAGAGGGTGGCGCGAAGCGCCGGGTGAGGGGGCGGCGCAGAATACGGCCCCTCATCCGCCCTTCGGGCACCTTCTCCCCGCCGCGCGGGGAGAAGGCTCTTGGGGCAGAGCCCTCGCCGTCACGCCGGATACGGATAGCCCGCGGCCAGCGCCTCCTCGAGCGAGGCGTCGTGCTTGTAGATGTCCTCGAAGAAGTGGACCGCGCCGTCGTCCTGCACGTTCGCCGTCGTGTAGATGATCATGATGGGGATGGGCTGCTTGATGCGCACCACGGTCGGCTCGCCGGTGCCGTTCATGGCCCCCTTGATCCGCTCCGGCGTCCACTCCGGCTGGTCGCGCAGGACCCACGCGGCGAGGCCGGCCGGGTCGGCCACGCGGATGCAGCCGTGGCTGAAGTCGCGCCGGGAGCGGTCGAAGAGCGTCTGGGCCGGCGTCGAGTGCAGATAGACGTTGTTCTCGTTCGGGAACATGAACTTGACCAGGCCGAGGGCGTTCGACGGGCCCGGCTTCTGCCGGACGCGGTAGTCGCCGGCGCGGAGGTGCGCCAGGCGCGCGTCGTCGACGGAGGCGCCGACTACCGCGCCGTTGGCATCGACGATCTCGTAGTTGTTGCGCGCCAGGTAGTCGCGGTCGCCGCGCTCGAGGTGCGGCACGATCTCGCCGCGCTGGATGTTCGGCGTGACGTTCCAGTAGGGGCGGAAGACGACGTACTTCATCTCGTCCTCGAAGATCGGCGTCTGATGGTTGTACGCCTGCCCGACCACCACGCGCATCGTGACCGCGGTCCGGTTGTCCGGCCCCCAGGCGCGCAGGACGAACTCCGGCACGTTGACGATGATCGGCGGCGCGGGAAATTGCATCGGGGCCCAGCGCCAGCGCTCCAGCGCCCACTGGATCTGCCGCACGCGGTAGCTGAGCGGGACGTTCAGCGCGGCGAAGGTCTTGTCGCCGAGGGTGCCGCCCGCCTCCAGGCCGTGCCGCGCCTGGAAGCGCTTGACGGCGTCCACGACAGCGCCGTCGTACACGCCGCGCTTCTCATCAAAGGACGCGTCGGCGGGGAGGTCGCCGACCCGGCGGAGCATCCGCGCGAGCTGCGCGGTGCCGGCGTAGGCGGCCCCCGGCTTGACCGACTTCACGACCGGCAGCGGCTTCTCGCTCGCCGCGTCGGCGGCGTAGCGGCGGTAGTCGGCCAGCGCCTGCTGCAGGCGGCGGTACTCGTCGTACTGCGGCTCGATATCGGCCAGCGCCGAGGCCGGGTCCTTCGACACGGCGACGTCCGCCAGACGCGTCGGCAGGTAATACTTCTTCCCCTCGATGTCGAGGTCGAAGCGGAGGTTGCGCGGGTTGATGCGCCCGATGTGCAGGTCGGAGATGTAGCGCATCAGAGTCGTGCTCAGGGCCAGATCGAAGCGCGCCGCCGCGGTCTCGTTCGGCGCCGCCTCCAGCGCCGCGATTCGCTCCCGCCAGCGCGGCGCGTCGTAGTCGACGGCGTTGATCCCTTTCGCGTCGGCGGCCTCGAACAGCGCGATCACCGCCCGCGCCTGCGGCGTCGCCTTCCCGTCCTTCAACCAGAAGTTCGTGTAGCCGGCAGGGCCGTAGAAGTTGCGCAAGTGCTTGCGGTAGTCGGAGAAGTCCGGCCAGCGCAGCTCGTCCATCCTCCCGGCCTCGATCAGCGACTGGATCAGCTTCCCGCCCGCCGTCTGGGGCAGCGATTCGACGGTCTGCGCAAGAACGGCCGGGCAGACGAGGAGCAGCAGAAGGAGGCACGCGATGGACCGGCGCATGACCGTGCATTGTAAGGTGGCCATTGCAACGGAGCCGTGCGCCGCGTCACTATGGATGGATGCCTGGACAACGCATTGCCATCGTGGGGAGCTTCGACCCCGCACGCGAGCAGGAGCTCGGCCTCAAGAATGTTCCGTTCGGCAAGCAGGCCGCAGAAGACCTCGGGCGCGAGCTGGCCAAGCAGGGGTTCTCCCTCGTCGTCTACTCCAGCGGCATCTACACGCTGGAGGTGGACGTCGTGCGCGGATATCTCAGCCACAAGGAGACCGAGCCGCGCTCCATCCAGGTCCTCTATTCCCAGCAGATGGCCGCGCCGGTCTACGCCGAGGAAAAAGGAAACGAGACAAAGTTCGACTACCGGCCCGACCTCAACCCCGACTGGGAGTTCAGCTTCTACCAGTCCCTCGCCCACGTCGACGGGATGCTCATCCTCGGCGGCGGGCCGTGGGCGCTGATCGCCGGCGTCGTGGCCATGAGCCATCGCAAGCCGCTCCTCGCCTGCGCCGCGTTCGGCGGCAGCGGCGAGAAGATCTGGCGGGCCATCCGCGCGCAGGAGTACCCGCTCGACGAGGCGGACTTTGCGCTCATGGCCCGTTCCGGCTGGACGCCCGAGCGCGCCGCGGAGCTGGTCGCGCTCCTGAAGAAGCAGAAGGACGGCTTCGAGCAGCGGGAGAAGGACCGCCTGGAGAAGGAGGACAAGCGGGTGCAGCAACGGCTCGCGACGGAGCTGCAGGAGAACTCACGCATCAACTGGCACGCCATCACCTCGGCGCTGCTGTTCGCGGCGGCGGTGTTCTGTTGGCCGGTGGCGAATTCGATCGACACGAAGCGCGTCGCCGTCGCTTTGTGCGTCGCGCTCTTCACGCCCATCCTCGCCGGCGCCTCGGGCGCGACGATCCGGGTGGTGCTCGACTGGGCGACGGGCATCAATCGCACCTTCGAGCTCTCGACGTACAACCAGTACATCCTTCTCCGTTACGCCACGCTCGGAATCGTCGCCGGCGGGCTGGCCGGCCTCTCGTTTCTGCTGGCGCAGCTCTTTGCGTCCGACAAGGCGGCGTCGGTCGAGAAGCTCGTGCCGTTTCTCATCATCATCGGATTCGCCGCCGGCCTGACGGCGGAGGTGGTGCTGAGCAATCTCCGCAAATCGGGCGCCGTTACGATCGAGCTGCCGAAGACGAAGTCGTGAGCTCGATGAGCGTGATCTCTCCGTGCACGCCGAGGCGCGATGGCGGGCCCCAGTAGCCCGTCCCTCGGCTGACGTAGAGCCACGTCCTCCCGATGCGGTGCAGCCCGGCGACGACCGGCTGGAACCATCTGATGAAGAGGTTGAAGGGGAAGAACTGGCCGCCGTGCGTGTGGCCGGAGAGCTGGAGGTGGACGCCGAGGCGGTCGGCGTCCTTCGCCGTCTGGGGACGATGCGAGAGCAGCACCTTGACCGCATCGCGCGGCGCGCCGGCCAGCGCCCGGTCGGGATCCTGCTTGTGCGTGTAGCGGCCGACGGGGTCGGTGACGCCGGCCATCACCAGCTTTGCATCACCTCTCTTGATGATCCGGTGCTCATTCTTGAGGAACTGCAGGCCGTGGCGCTGGAGCTCCGGGATCCACTCCGAGGCGCGCCAGTAGTACTCGTGGTTGCCGGTGACGTAGAAGACGCCGTCGCGGGCGCGGAGATCGCGCAGCGGCGCGATGGCGTCGCCCACCTCGTGCACGTAGGAGTCGACCAGGTCGCCGGTGATGGCGATGGCGTCCGCGTCGAGGGCGTTCGTCCGCTCTACGAGTGACGCGACGAAGCGGCGCTGGATGGTCGGCCCGACGTGCACGTCGCTCCACTGCACGATGCGGTAGCCGTCGAGCGCCTCCGGCAGGTCGTCGGTCCCGTGCACGGCGCCGGCGACGCACTCGCGCGTCTGGTGCAGGAAGCGCGGCTCGGCGAACCCCTCGAGGAACGCGCGCCCCGCATCGCTCCCGGGCACGGGCACCCGCAGCGCACTCGAGACCTGCGCCTTCACCACGTGCGCGCCCGCCGCGTCGAGCTGGGCGAGCGCGGTCTCCGCGTCCTCGAACTGCACCGCGAGATGACAGGCGTCGAGGCACAGCCCGATCCAGCCCGGCGCCAGCCCGTCCAGGAACGCCGCCGCCTGCGCGACCGTCTCGATCGTGCAGCCCGGTTCCGGCTCGAGCGCGAGCCGGATCGTCTTGCCCGTGTCGTCGCGCAGCTCGGCGAGGCCGTCGGCGACCTCCTCGAGCGCGCGCCGGCCGGCCGCGGCGTCCTCGCCCGACCATTCCGTGCGCCAGCCGAGCGGGAGCGTCGAGATCGAGCCCTCGTCGACGTCGTCGGGCAGCAGCTCGGCGAGCAGCCGGGCCAGGCCGAGCGTGTAGTCGCGCCGCGCGTCCGTCGCCCAGTTGGGGCGGTAGACGTCGAGCTTGACGACGTCGGCATGGAATGCCCGAAAGGGGAAGGCGTTGACCGTGCGGAGCACCAGCCCGTTCGACTCGAGGCGCGCACGCAGTCGATCGCGATCCTGCGGGAGTTCGGCACCGAACGGGTGCTCGTGAACTCGGCCGCCGACTGGGGCAACTCCGACCCGCTGAAGACCCGCAAGACCGCCCAGGCGATGCTCGACGCCGGGTTCACCGACCACGACGTCGACGTCGTGGTCTGGCAGAACCCGGTCGCGTTCTACGGGCAGAGCGGCCGCCTGCACCTCGACCCGGTGCCCGGGTTCGCGCAGCACGAACCGCCGATGGCGGGCGTCACGTTCGAGGGCAACTCGGTACTCCGCGGGGCGCGGGTCTGATGCACCTCTCCTACTGCACCAACGTGCACCCCGCCGAGGACCTCGACGG